>JAEWHB010000024.1 GCA_023388015.1 Bacteroidota bacterium | reverse complement strand
CCCAACATACTTAGGATGAAAATCCCGACAATGATGTATATAATAGTCGAAAATGCTGATAAAATTTCAAATGGATTCATAGTTTTTAATTTTCGGGAAAATACGTTTTTTTTATAACATACCCAATTCAAATTTCGCCTCTTCGCTCATCATATCGCGGTCCCAAGGCGGGTCAAAAGTGAGTTCTATTTCCGCTTCTTCCACTCCTTCTATTTCCTGCACTTTTTCTTTTACTTCATTGGGCAGGCTTTCCGCCACCGGGCAATTTGGTGATGTAAGCGTCATCAGGACTTTTACTTTTCCGTTTGCATTGGCAAAAGCATCGTAAATCAGTCCTAATTCGTAAATATCCACCGGAATTTCCGGGTCGTATATGGATTTGAATTTTTCAACCAGTCTTTCACCGATTTCATTCAATTGTTGTTCTGTAAGTGCCATTTTTTTGTGTTTTTACAAAGTTACTTCAATAATTTGTGAATGGAAAAAATTGAAAT
Organism: Bacteroidota bacterium; assembly: GCA_023388015.1. Classification (GTDB taxonomy): domain Bacteria; phylum Bacteroidota; class Bacteroidia; order Flavobacteriales; family Weeksellaceae; genus Moheibacter. Next base: position 4,515 of record JAEWHB010000024.1, on the reverse strand, counting down.
TCGATTTACAAATGATCAAATCAATTTAAGCAATACCTCCAAAACCGACTCCTCATCCAAACCGATTTGTTTTTCCAATTCCTCTACTGAACCATGTTCGATGAATTCATCCGAATAACCTTTGCGGATAATTTTTCCTTTGAATTCTTTTTCTGAAGCATATTCCAAAACCGCATCGCCAAATCCGCCGTTTAAAATCCCATCTTCAAAAGTGATTATGGTTTTATACTGATTGAAAATTTCATCCAATAAACCCTCATCCAAAGGTTTGCAGAAAATAAATTTATACAGTCCGAATTTATCGGAATTCAATTCATTAATAATTTTTTTAATTCGGTTTCCAATGGTTCCAAAAGTCAAAATCGCGACTTCCTTTCCCGATTTTAACTCTTCCGCTTTCCCAATTTCAATCGGATTAAAATTCGATTCTAAAATTTCCACTTCTGTATTTCCTTTCGGAAAACGAATGCTCATCGGGCTTTTGGTAAACTGAGCCGAATACAATAAATTTTGGAAATCGGTTTCATCCATCGGAGCAGAAACAATCATATTGGGGATAGTTCTCAAAAAGGAAATATCGAAATAACCGTGATGCGTTGCACCGTCCGTTCCAACAATTCCGGAGCGGTCAATGCAAAAAACGACCGGCAAATTCTGCAAAGCCACATCGTGAATGGCTTGATCATAAGCACGTTGTAAAAACGTCGAATAAATCGCCAGATACGGAATGATTCCCTGCGTTGCCATTCCGGCTGCGAGCGTAACCGAATGTTGTTCCGCAATTCCTACATCCAAAACACGGTTTGGAAATTCCAATTTCGATTTGACCAGATTGCTCCCGGTTAGCATTGCAGGCGTGATGGCAGTAATTTTTTCATTTTGACGCATCAGTTCGCTCATTGTTTCGCCAAAAATTTCCTGAAACGAAATTTTCGATTGCAATGTTTTGGAAATTTCCCCGGTTGCCTTGTTGAATAATCCGGGCGAATGCCATTTTACCTGATCGGCTTCCGCATTGGCATATCCTTTTCCTTTTACCGTTTTGATGTGAAGAATTTTTGGTTTTTTAATGACTTCCAGTTCTTCAAAAGCCAAAAATAATTCCTCAAAATTATGTCCGTCAATTACGCCTTTGTAATGAAATCCAAAGTCTTCAAAAACAGAATGTTGGCCGCCATTTTCCAAATGAAAAAAATGCTCCTTCAAAGCGCCTACCGATGGATCAATCCCAATCGAATTATCATTTAGAATAATTAAAACATCCAAATCTGTACTGCCCAAATGGTTCAAGCCTTCCAGCGCCATCCCGGAAACAATCGATGCATCTCCGATTACCGCAATGTGTTTATTGGGTTTTCCCAACAACTGATCGGCAATTGCCATTCCGGTAATGGCCGAAACGGAAGTAGAAGAATGTCCCGTTCCGAATGCGTCAAACTCACTTTCTTCACTGGTAGGAAACCCTGCAATACCTCCGGTTTGCCGAAGCGTATCGAATTGATTCCTTCGTCCGGTCAGGATTTTATGCGGATAACATTGATGTCCCACATCCCAGATGAGCAAATCTTCGGGCGTATCATAAAAATGATGAAGCGCAACGGTCAATTCCACCACGCCGAGACCAGCTCCCAAATGTCCCGGTTTCACCGAAAGTGTATCGAGAATAAATTCTCTCAACTCTGCGGAAACTTGAGTCAAATCACTTCTTTTCAGTTGGCGAAGTTCTTTTGGGGAATGGATATGGTCGAGTAATGATTTCATTTCCTGCAAAAGTAATAAAACCACAGTGATGAAACGCTATTTTGCTGCTTTAACCCTGCCCCAGTTTTCGCCGCGTTTGATTCGCAGAATTTGGGTTTCGGTAACTTTGAACATTCGCACGAGTTGTTTCATTGGTTTACCTTCGTTCAAAAGTTTTTTCAGATACATCACCTTGGTTTCAGTGAGTTTTGAATTGTTTTCCGAAGGAAAAAAGCGGTCTTTACGCTTTTTATAATCAGAAATCACATAGGGACTGTTTTGCTGATGCACGAGATTTTCTTCCATCGTCATCCATTTCAGATTGGAAGGTTTGTTGTTATATTTATTAAAATCTAGATGCGCTACAAGCTTTCCTTGGGTTTCCGTTTCGGAAAGAAAATATTCAGCTACCAATCTATGGATAAGTGCCTGATAATAAATAGTTCTGGCTTTGGTTTCTTTTTTTAAGAATTTATCTTTTTCCTTGATTAATTTTTCCAGTTCGCCTTGCGAAGAATTAAATTGGGAAACCGGGCCTTCATTTTCCAGTCTTTTAACTTCTTTTTTAAGCGCTCTGATTTGTTTTAAATAATCATCAAGAATTGTTTGATCTTCATCAGGACGCGGTTTGAACATTTTCAGACGGATTGTACGATAACCATTTGTATCGCTACCTTTTAAAAGGTTCAATCCCTTTGGTGTAACCGACCTCACACGTCCTAAATTGGATATTTCCAAACGATAATCTTTTACATACGGACTTTTTAAGTCCACATCTTTCCATTCTTCTCCAATAAAACTATGAAATTCTTTCTGCATATTTTTCAACTCAATCTTATTAAATCCTAAGGTTTTTTGGACTAGTTTCAGCTGGAAAGGAATTACAAATTTACAAAACAAAAATAAACGGCTTATATTTGTGCGTCAATAAAAAAGAAATTTTATGTTTCAGATTGGCGACACTCTGATTTCTGAAGATATCCTTTCCGAAGAATTTGTCTGTAACTTGAGTAAATGTAAGGGGATTTGTTGTGTGGAAGGTGACTCCGGCGCACCGCTTAACGATGACGAACTTACCGTTCTCGATGATATTTACGAAGACATCAAACCTTATTTACGTCCGGAAGGAATTGCCGCGATTGAAAAATCGGGCAAATATATTCGCGATTCCGACGGAGATTGGGTTACACCTCTCGTGGATGGCAACGAATGTGCCTACGTTATTTTTGACGAAAAAGGCATTACCAAATGCGGTATTGAAAAAGCATGGGAAGACGGTGTTGTGGATTACAAAAAACCGATTTCCTGTCATTTGTATCCCATTCGACTTAAGGAATACAAAAAATTCACTGCTGTTAATTACCATGTTTGGGATATCTGTTCTGATGCCTGCTCGCTCGGCAAAGAACTGAAAGTCAACGTTGTTCATTTTCTTAAAGATGCACTCATTCGGAAATTTGGACAAGAATGGTATGATGAGCTTTTGAAAATCGATCAGGAATACAAAGAGCGCAAAAAGAAACGCAGATGGTTTTAATACCTTCTCAATTTATTAATTTAACTAAAAATATATGATTCAAAATATTACCCGGGCAAGACTCTCTACTACTGCCATTGACAGACTTTACATTACCATGCGTCACATGTTCCACCGAGGAACTTATCGCCCGACCGGACAGTCCGGACAAATGATTCAGGAATTATTATTGCAATTAAATCCTGAAATTTACGGTTCCATGGCCGATCCTGAAAAAGTAGAACTGAACGGACTTTTCTATGTGCTGGATCGTCTTCCCGATGGAATTACCGAGACACCTTATATTCATTTTACTTCGAATGAAGGTGTGGATTTCACCAAATTCAAACCGATTATTCCACCGAAAAGAAGGAGAATTTGTTACCGTGTCGATGATGACCAGATGAACATAGAAGTAACGCGAGGCCGTTCGGAAATTTATGATACGCTGACGCATCTGACTTTTTTATACAACGAGTCCGATAAGATCCGTGCGAAAGCTTACAACAAACAAACGCAAAAAATCAGTCGTGTATGGCAGAAAATAGAAGAAATTGCGCTTAGCGATCCTTCTTCTAAACTTTCAACAAAAGACCGGGACGTTGCCTTGATGCATCTTTCTACAATTTTGGGACGAACCTACAACGAAACGGTAATTGCTTATAAATTCTTTAGTTCAGAAACAGATAAGGAAAGATTTTTCCGGATTATTTACTGGATGGGACAAACTTCTCAGCAGGATTTTACCGGATTTAAACGACGTGAAATTACGTTTTCACCAATTTTGAGAGAAAGAATCGGACATCACATCGTCGGCGAAAAATGGGCCAACACCATCAAAAAAACATTGAGCGACAATGATTTGCTGAATCGTCCTTTGCACATCATAAGTGCCAATATGCACAGTGTTTCCAATATGCTTTACGCTTTTGATGCTTTGGAAAAAGATTTCAAATCCAATAATGAATTTGATGTTTATAAAGATCTGTCTTCTGCGAAAAACAAAGCGCTCCGTGAATTAGCTCAAAATTATTCCCATAAAAACGGATTGATTTTCATTCCGGATTCTTCAGGAACAAATATTGACGTTCAAATCATTGATTTAAAGAAAGTTAATTTAAAAAACACTGCATTTTCTTCTTTGGAGAAATCACCGGAAGATGTGTTGATCGTGATGGATTATGCCTTTGGAGAACAAGCTTTTGAGGTAATGGACGAACTTTTAAAACCTTATAAAACCAAAACTTCTTCTACCATGA
>JAEWHB010000144.1 GCA_023388015.1 Bacteroidota bacterium | reverse complement strand
GCGAAAGTGCTTCATGTCCCATCAGAGCCGCAAGTCCATAAATTCCCGAAGTTTCCATTTCGAAATTGGTAATGCGGTGACCTTTGAATTCAAATGCAGCTAATTTTTCGTTGATGTCAAATGGGTTCGGCCGTAAACGTAAAAACCTTCCCTGTGGTCCATAAAAACCATTGGCCGTCGCCGTAATTCCAGATTTTGTTTCTTCCGAAGAAAGCTGTTCCAGCAATTCTGTGGAACCTTTGACAATATAAGGAACGGCCTTAGAATCGTCCCAATCCGTTTGTTCATAAAAAGCTTCTTCCATATCTAAATCACGCACCATCAACGAATCTTCATAAAAATGTAGTAAACCGTCAAACCCTAAACCATGCGAACTCAAAACATAGGAATCCACCGGAATATCGGCATGCAAAGCACCCGAAGTTCCTAAACGAACAAATTGTAATGACTTAAAATCTTCTTTGATTTGACCTGTTTTCAGGTCTATGTTTGCCAAAGCATCTAACTCACTGAACACGATGTCGATATTATCCGTTCCCATTCCGGTCGAAATGACCGTAATTCGTCTTCCGTTCAGACTTCCTGTATGGGTTACGATTTCTCTTTTTCGGGTTTGGAATTCGATTTCATCAAAATATTGGGAAACTTTTTCCACACGATCAGGATCGCCAACCGTAATGACCAAATCGGCCAATTGTTCAGGTAAAATATTACAGTGATAAACACTTCCGTCCGGATTTAAAACCAATTCCGATGCTGCTTTGCTCATGATGCTCAATCTTTTTTTCAAATCTAATTAATCCGTTTCATATTTCAGAATAAAAATTAATCAAAAATATTTGTTAGATTAAACTAACAATTTTAGATTTGTGAAAAAATAACTGGATGTTTCAGTCGATTGTTGATTATTTCGAAAGTATCTCGCCTATTTTGGCAGCATTTTATGCAACTTTATTTACTTGGGGATTGACCGCTTTGGGCGCTTCCTTTGTGTTTTTCTTCAAAACGATGAACCGCGTTGTGCTCGACGGAATGCTGGGATTTACAGGCGGCGTGATGATTGCGGCGAGTTACTGGAGCTTGCTTGCTCCGGCGATTGATATGAGCACCGGAGAAGGAGTGATGAAGATTTTCCCGGTAGCGGTAGGATTTATTTTAGGCGCCATGTTCCTTTTTGGATTGGATAAACTTTTACCGCATTTACATATCAATTTTAAACAGGCCGAAGGTGTTAAAACGCCGTGGCAACGTACGACTTTACTCACTTTGGCGATTACGCTGCACAATATTCCCGAAGGTTTGGCAGTCGGAGTTTTATTTGGGGGAGTAGCAGCTGGAATTCCTGAAGCGACCATTGCAGGCGCTTTGACTTTGGCTATCGGAATTGGAATTCAGAACTTCCCCGAAGGTATCGCGGTTGCTATGCCGCTTCGTCGAATGGGACTTTCACGCCGGAAAAGTTTTATGTACGGGCAAGCTTCCGCAATCGTGGAACCGATTTTTGGAGTTTTAGGCGCCCTGGCCGTAACTTTCTTCACACCTATTTTACCTTATGCACTGGCTTTTGCGGCGGCGGCGATGATTTATGTGGTGATTGAAGAAGTCGTTCCCGAAACCCAGCAAAGCGGAAACACAGACATCGCAACTTTGGGATTTGTCGCCGGATTTGTGGTGATGATGAGCCTTGATGTTTTGTTGGGGTAGTGGGATTATTCGTAATGTCCTTTGAGCGAATAGACATATAGTTTGTTGTCCGCCACCTCATAAATATATCGATGTTCTTTTGTGATTCTTCTCGACCATTTGGGTGCGAGATTATATTTAAGGGCTTCAGGTTTTCCAATTCCTCGATAAGGATTTTCTATAATAGATCTTGTTAAATCCGCAATCTTTTTAAGAACAACTTTGTTTTTTGTCTTTTTCCAATATTCTAAATCCTTGTCTGCTTCTGGAAGAAAAATTATTTCCATAAATCATCGAGTTGTTCCATGGTAACGGTTCTTTCATTTCCGTTTTTCCTATCTTCATCTCCTTGTTTGATCTTATTTACAAATTCGGAATTATAAGGAGATTCTTCGTCTTTGACTTCAAACGGTATTTTCAGTGCTTTCATAAATGCTTTAATAGCGTCAATTTGAGCGGTATCTTTTGTATAAGCTGTTATATTAATTGATTTCATCTCAATGAATTAATTGATGAGTATTCACAAAATTACAAAATTATTTATCATAAAAGTAAATAAGAGTTTACATCCTTCTTACTCCAAATCTTTACCCAAATCCCGTTTCAGTTTTTGGCGTTCCGATTTGTAATTTTTTTCTTCTTTTTTAGGTTTTTTAAAATCCGAACCTTTAAATGTACGCGTCGGATTTCCTCGTTTAATTTCAGTCTGATTGTTCCATTCCGACTGCATCCGCTGCAGAATTCCTTTCAGGTTTTCTTCATTTAGTTTTACAAGTAAACGTTCGGTTGCCAGTTTTTTGTTCTGATGTTGCGAACGACTATCCATTGCCACCACAGCAATTCCGGTCGGTTTATGAATCGCGCGAACTGCTGTATTGACTTTGTTTACATTTTGACCGCCCGAACCGGAACTTCGCATCGCCTGAAATTCAAAATCCTTTTCATTGTAAATTACCGCTTGGAAATTTTCAAGTTCAAAAATTCCGATGAACCAATTTTTTCGTTTGTGTAATTTCCGAAACTGACTTTGTCCAATCCACTGAATTGTACCTTTCCAGGAATCCACAAATTCCTGCACGGTTTCGCCTTCCAAAATTATGCTTGCCGATAGAACCGTTCCGTTGTGATTGCCCGGCTCCCGATGAAGCACAACCGGATTTAATCCTTTTTGCTGTGCTTCATCAAGAAGAATTTTTAGCACCTGAGCCACGACCCAAGTGCATTCTTCCGGACCTCTTCCGGCCGTTATCTGAAGTATCTTAGTCATTTTTCTAATTTTAATTTAACGATCCATTCGTACCACTTTCGGTAAGAAAGTTCCCAAAACACGCACCAATTCCTTTTGTGAATTCATCACTTTTCGGATGTCTTTGTAAGCCATCGGTGCTTCATCTACATTTCCGCCGATTAAGGATACATTGTGCTGTTTCAAAACATTTTGAATATCCTTTCGGGTAAATTTCTGTTTACTTTTAGTTCTCGAATACATTCTTCCGGCGCCGTGTGAAGCTGAATTCAGACTTTCTGCATTTCCCAAACCTTCCACGATATATCCGGGCGCAACCATCGAACCGGGAATAATTCCCAAAACGCCTTTTGCAGCTGGCGTTGCACCTTTTCGGTGGACGATTACTTCGCGTCCGTTCCAGGTTTCTTTCCAGGCAAAATTGTGATGGTTTTCAATATTGAAAACGACTCTGTGCCCGAGTGCTTTCGCAATTCTACGGTGTATATCATCGTGACAGGCTTTGGCATATTCGCCCGCCAAATTCATTGCTTGCCAATATTCCTGACCGTCGTGCGTATCCAAATCCAGCCAGGCCAAATGTTGAACTTGTTTCGGAAGCGGTGTTTGCCGAGATGCCAATTGGGTATAAT
>JAEWHB010000249.1 GCA_023388015.1 Bacteroidota bacterium | reverse complement strand
TTATTCTACCTTTGTAAGCTATGGTTTCGACAGGAGATGTAATTCAGCTTTTGCCCGATCATGTGGCCAATCAGATTGCTGCCGGTGAAGTAGTGCAGCGACCGGCTTCGGTGGTAAAAGAATTGATTGAAAATGCAGTAGATGCAGGCGCAACAGAAATTGATTTAATTGTAAAAGATGCAGGACGAACGCTCGTTCAAGTCGTGGACAATGGTTTGGGAATGAGCGTCACCGATTTGCGACTAGCTTTTGAGCGTCATGCCACTTCCAAAATCCGTACAACCGAAGATATCTTTCACATTCAAACCAAAGGTTTCAGGGGCGAAGCTTTGGCTTCCATTGCTGCGGTCGCACAGGTGGATGCAGTTTCCAGAAAGGAAGAGGAAGAATTGGGGAATCGTTTGGTGATCGAAGGCGGAACCGTTCGGGATCAGATTCCCGCAGCAACGCCAAGAGGAACTTCGATTTCGGTTAAAAATTTATTTTACAATGTGCCCGCAAGACGAAACTTCCTGAAATCCAACCAAGTTGAATTAAGGCATATTCAGGAAGAATTTTTGCGCGTGGCAATGGCACACGAGCAGATTAACTTCCGATTTTATCATAACGATTCCGAAGTTTATATTCTGAAATCAGGGAATTTACGCCAGCGAATTGTTCAGATTTTCGGACGGAAAATAGATGCCCAACTCGTGCCGATTGCCGAAGAAACCGATGTAGTAAAAGTAAGCGGATTTGTCGGTAAACCTGAAAGTGCCAAAAAACAAAGAGGCGAACAGTATTTCTTTGTCAATCAAAGATTTATAAAAAGCAATTATCTTCACAAGGCCATTATCGATGCGTTTGAAAATCTATTACCCAATCAATATGTGCCTTCTTATTTTTTGAATTTAGAAATCGATCCGGCCAAAATCGACATCAATATCCATCCGACCAAAACCGAAATTAAATTTGAAGACGAATACAGCATTTACGCCGTTCTTCGTTCGGCCGTGAAACATGCTTTGGGGCAATTCAACATCATGCCTTCGCTGGATTTTGATCAAAATCCGGATTGGGCATTTATCCCGAGTAAACCACAAAACCAACCGGTCAGAGCGCCGGAAATCCGTGTGGACCGAAGTTATAATCCTTTTGAAACGAATCCTACTCAAAAAGAAATCCGGCCGGTTCAGGATTTGTACCAATCATTTTCGGAATTTGAAATTGAAAACAAACATCCCGAAGCGCTTTTAAGTCAAGAAGAGTTCGAAATCGGAGAATTTCAGGTGCTTCAGTGGATGAATAAATATTTGATTACCCAACACAAAGGCGAACTTCTAATCATCGATCAAAACCGGGCGCACCAAACTGTTTTGTTTCAGAATCTGAGTCGTTCTGCGCGTGAAAATGCGCTGAGCCAACGGCTTTTATTCCCCATAGAAATTCCTTCAAATGAATCGGAAACTGCGATGCTGAAATCCATTGAAATGGATTTGGTCAATTTTGGATTCGATGTTGATTTACAGAAAGATACGATTACGGTCAATGCTTTTCCAACCGAAGTGGAAGCAGAAGAAATTCCGGCGATCTTTTCCGATTTTTTACATGATTTGGAATGGCACGGTAAAGTGGATTTCAAAGTGGAAATCTCAAAAATCATCGCTAAAAATTCGGCCATCAAAAAAGGAGAAGTTTTGTTACCGGAACAAGCCCGACATTTGGCACAGCAATTGTTGCAACTCGACGAACCCAATTTTTCTCCCTACGGAAAACCGGTTTTTGTACAGATTCCGGAAAATGAAATCACTAAAAAATTAAATTAAAATATGTTCAATCAACCCATACCGGCTGTCACGAAAAACCTGTTGATTATCAACGGTTTATTCTTTTTGGCTACGATTGTTCTTGGAACACGAGGAATTGACTTGGGAAGCATTTTGGGTGCTTTTTATCCGGAATCGGTCAATTTCCAACCATGGCAAATCATTACACATATGTTTATGCATGCACCTTTTCCGAACATTTCCCATATTTTGTTCAATATGTTTGCGCTGTGGATGTTTGGATCAACTGTTGAGCATACCTTGGGTTCAAAGAAATTCTTGATTCTTTATTTCGCTGCCGGACTTGGCTCTTTTATCTTGTTTAATTTTACAAATTACATTCAAATCGAACAATTAAAACCGGTTGTGGAAGGGATGAATTTCAACCTAAATGAAATAATTAATGCAAAAAAATCAATTCAGCCGGGAATGTACACCACCTTCGGGGAAGGCGCGCCTAAACAAGCCGAAGAACTATTAAGATATTATGTAACGCCTATGGTGGGCGCTTCCGGTGCGATTTACGGGATTTTGGTGGCTTTTGGGGTTTTATATCCAAACGCCAAACTGGCTTTGATTTTCCTGCCGATTCCGGTGAAAGCCAAGTATTTTATTCCGGCTTTGATTGGGCTTGAATTTTTTATGGCCGTTCAGGATTATGCCTGGAATCCCATTGCGCATTTTGCACACATCGGAGGAGCGATAATTGGCTTTATTCTTGTACGTTCGTGGAAGAAAAAACTGCACAGAGAATGGTAATATGAAGGATTTAATTCAACAATTAAAAACAAATTATAAAAACGGAAATATCAACGTCAGACTGATTTTTATCTGCGTCGGCGTTTTTGTGTTTTCCATATTGATTGACCTCTTCTTTTTCCGAAACAGCGTCTGGAAGATTCATCATTATTTTGACGCCAAACCGAGTTTTGAACAATTTTTTTCACAGCCTTGGGGCATTCTGACTTATACTTTTTTCCACGGCGGTGTGCTACATCTGGCGCTGAACTGTCTGATGATTTATTTCATCGGGCAATTGTTTCTGCGTTATTTCAGAAAGGAAGATTTTCTGACTTTTTTCATCTTTGGATCGGTTTCGGGCGCAGTATTTTTTATGGGTTTTTCCTATGTTTTCGATTACGGACAAGGCCTAGTAGGTGCTTCGGCAGCGGTTTATGCGATATTCTTCGCACTTGTCGCTTATATTCCCAAAACCAAAGTCCAGCTGATGTTTTTCAATTTCAACATTCCGCTGGATTACATCGGCTACGGATTACTGGCTTTTGATGTGCTGATGATTCTTTCCGGGGAAAATGTCGGCGGACATATCTCGCACTTGGGCGGTGCTGCTTTCGGATTTTTGTATATGAAACAATTTGAAAGAGGAAATGATTTCCTGGGTGGGATCGTTCGTCCGGTTTTCTTTCCGCAGAAGAAAAAACCCAAAACTTCACGACCTGCAACGCCACGTGATGATTATGAATTTAATTCGCAAAAAGTCGAAAAACAGAAGAAAATCGACAAAATTCTGGACAAAATTTCTCGTTCGGGATATGAAAGTTTAACCAAAGAAGAAAAAGATTTTCTTTTCAAAGCAGGTAAAAATGGGTAGGGGATTACGTTTGCGTGGACTGGATCCGGTTTTCTTTTCTTCACATCTCTTGTTTTTGGGGTTGTCGTACTGTATTTATTTGGCGCCTCACATCGCGCCTTCTACTTTTCCCTATTTTGGTTTTCTACCGATTATTTATCCGGTTTTGGTGCTGATCAATTTGGTGGTGATCATATTTCTTTTTTGGCGTCGTGCGCCTTATGCAATTTTGTTTCTTTTACTGTCAATTGGATTGTATTTTCCATTGGTCAAAACTTATCAATTCTTCGGAAAAGAAGTTTCTAGCGAATCTGATTTTAAACTAATTACCCTCAACGGACAATATTTACGAAAACCCGGATTTGTAGAATTTTTCAATAAAGAAAAAGCCGATGTGGTGTTGTTACAAGAGGTTTACTGGCGAAATGAAACTTTTGAAAACCTGAAAGATTCTGCTTTTGCGGATTATTACCACGAAAAACATTCGCTGATTCAGGTTTTCAGTAAATATCCGATTATCGAATTCAAAAAAATATTTTCGGGCGAAAATAATACCGTAGGATTGGCGGCTTATGCCGATTTGGACACCGGAACCGACACAATTCGGATCATCAATGTTTATTTGGAGCCGATGCTGATCGATAAAAAACTGGTAAAAGAAAGCGTGAACGATCTGGAAGCCGCCGAGGCGAATTCAATCGTCCTGAAAAATAAACTTACCAAAGGCTTCCTTTTGCACGAAAATCAGATCAAACAGCTAATTCCTTACATCACGGGTTCCAAACATCCTGTAATTCTGGCCGGTGACTTAAATGCAGTTCCCAATTCGTATGAATACCAGCAAATTATATATTGGCTGAAAGATTCTTATCCCAAACTCGGAAAATCTTCCGGCACCAGTTTCCACGATTTCAAATATCCTTTGCGACTGGACTATGTTTTTCATTCCGATGAATTTCTGCCTACACGATACGAAGTGCTGAAAGATGCCAAACTTTCTGACCATTATCCGGTTGTGGCAGAGTTCAAACTTCCCTGATTTCGGAAGTAAAGAAGCCGATAAAATTATTTTCGCTGTGATTATGTATATTTACCGCAAATTAGTTTTTGGAATTAATTCACAACCATTAACCATCATTTTTTATGTCTGTCAAAGAAGAATTTAGTCAGGAAATTCAGAAAAATTACCAGTACAAAGGCGATAAAATCGTTTTGGGAAAAGCCAAACTTAACGGCGAGATTTTGGCCGATGCCGAAATTTCCGTTGCGCTGAAAACCATGAACCGTCACGGTCTGATTGCGGGTGCAACCGGAACGGGAAAAACCAAATCCTTACAAATTCTGGCCGAACAACTTTCCCTGAAAGGCGTTCCGAGTTTGCTGATGGACATAAAAGGAGACCTGAGCGGAATCGCACGACCCGGAAATGCTGATGACAAAGGAATTCAGGAGCGTCAGTCATTATTGGGGCTGGATTATTCGCCGGCAGGCGCTCCGGTTGAACTTGTGAGTCTGAGCGATGAAAAAGGTGTAAAATTAAGAGCTACCGTGACAGAATTCGGCCCGATTTTATTCAGTAAAATACTCGGACTGAACGATACCCAAACCAGCATTATTTCAATTATTTTTAAATATTGTGACGACAAAGCACTTCCTTTGGTGGACCTCGCCGATATGCGCAAAGTGTTGCAATATGTAAGCGAAAACAGCGAAGGAAAAAAAGAACTTACAGCCGGATACGGTACCATTTCGCCAGCTTCACTGGGAACAATTTTACGGAAGATTGTAGCGTTGGAACAACAAGGTGCAACAAGGTTTTTTGGAGAACCTTCTTTTGAGGTAAATGACCTGATGAAAACCCGCGACGGGAAAGGCGTTGTGAGCGTAATCAGACTGACGGATATTCAAAATAAGCCCGGTTTATTTTCCACTTTTATGCTCAGTTTATTGGCCGAAATCTATGAAACACTGCCGGAAGTCGGAGATATGGAAAAGCCAAAACTGGTAATTTTCATCGATGAAGCCCATTTGATTTTCAACGAAGCCAGTAAAGCTTTACTCGACCAGATTGAAACCATGGTCAAATTGATCCGGTCAAAAGGCGTGGGGCTTTACTTTTGTACGCAGGTTCCGGGCGATGTTCCTGATGCTGTTTTGAGTCAATTGGGATTGAAAATCCAGCATGCTTTGCGCGGATTTACGGCAAAAGACCGTAAACAAATCCAAAAAGCAGTGGAAAATTATCCGATTTCCACTTATTACAAAGCCGACGAAGTCATTACCCAATTGGGAATCGGGGAGGCTTTTATAACCGCTCTGAACGAAAAAGGAATTCCCACACCGCTGGCACACTGCTATATGCGCGCGCCGCTTTCACGGATGGATGTGCTGACGGAGTCGGAAATTGATATGATTGTAA
>JAEWHB010000242.1 GCA_023388015.1 Bacteroidota bacterium | reverse complement strand
TAATTGTAATGGAGCCGTGACGGTTAGCCATAATGGGAATTTCCCAATCACCACCCAAGGAACAACTGTCATTACTTGGACGTATGAAGACGCAAATGGCAATACAAGTACGCAAACGCAAAATATCCTGATTGAAGATACAATTGCACCGGTTCCGACTGTTGCTAATTTGCCAACAATCACAGCAGAATGTATTGTAAATGCGGAAGATGTAAGCCTTCCATCAGCAACCGATAATTGTAATGGAGCCGTGACAGTTAGCCATAATGGGAATTTCCCAATTACCACGCAAGGAACAACTGTCATTACTTGGACTTATGAGGATGCAAATGGCAATACAAGCACGCAAACACAAAATATCCTGATTCAAGATACCATTGCGCCAAGTGTAAATATTCAAAACTTCAGCCTCGAGCTTGAAGGAGAAGGAAACGCAGCGATTGACCCTGCGATGTTTGACGATTGGGTTTCTGATAATTGTGGCATCGAAAGCATTGTCGTTTCACAGTTAGATTTTGATTGTGGAGATTTAGGAGAAAACATTCTCACTATTACAGTTACAGATGTAAACGGTAACCAAACACAAGAAAACTTTACAGTTACCATTAACGATCCCGATAATTTATGTGAAGAGCTATCAATCATTGACACGACTCAAGCAGAATTTACAATTTACCCAAATCCTGCTCGTCATAAAGTTTATTTAAGGCCTTCCTCAAATATTTCGATTCAAAAAGTGAGTGTTGTTTCATTATCAGGACAAAGAATTCAACAATTCCTTTTCAATGATTTGAAAAATGAATATGAAATAAATGTCAACTATTTAGATGCGGGAACTTATATTTTACAAATAGAAAGTTCTGCAGGTATCTTTACTAAGAAATTATTAGTCAAAAGATAATTCACAAATTCATCCATAATAAAAATCCTCGGTAAACCCGGGGATTTTTATTTTACAAGTCGGGTTCAACCAGCAAAGCTTCTTTATCATAATTCATCTCTTCGATTAATTCAGTTCTATATTTCTCATCTTCTTCCATTAAAATATCTTCTGAAGATGAGCCCTCTATGATTTCATTTTCTAAAATAAGTCTTTGTTGATCGGAAATTTTATATCGATAAGACCAGCCATCGGGATGGCATAGTTGAAAAGTACTTGGAATTTTTTTATTCAATTCCAATTCTTTGAGATTAAAAAACCTATCCGTTCCATAACTTTCGCCCTGAATAGCTATTTGTATATCATGCTGATTGAATTTTTCATAAAAATGATAAAAACCGGGAAAATCTGCACAACCCGGAATTTGTTCGATTAAGTACAGATAAACATAATTCTCTGTTATCAAAATAGAGATTTCCGGAAATGAGCTTTGGTTTGATTTAAAGAAATCAACAACTATCATTTCTAATTCCTGCTGTAATTCACTGTGTATAATGGAAGAGGTTGAATTGGGTTTAGTATCAGATTTACATCTGATAAACAGAATTCCTATTAATAAAATCAACAATCTCATCCTAATACCTGGTTTCATAAATGAAAATTAATAAGAAAAATTGAAACAAGATTAGCGCCAAATAAAAAAAGGCGCACTATGGCGCCTTCTATTTTCAAATTCTTATAAGATTAAGCATACATTTCTGCTTTCAGTTCTTTTACTTTTTTATCGTCCAAAAACTCATCATAGGTCATATAGCGGTCAATGATTCCTTTTGGTGTTAATTCTATGATTCGGTTACATACCGTTTCAATCAATTCGTGGTCATGGGAAGCCATCAAAACAGTTCCTTTGAAATTCTGCAAAGAGTTGTTCAATGCCGTAATCGATTCCAAATCTAAGTGACCTGTTGGCTCATCCATCAAAAGAACATTGGCTCTTAACAACATCATACGTGAAAACATACAACGCATTTTTTCACCTCCCGAAAGAACTGAAGACTTTTTCAAGGCTTCTTCACCTGAGAAAAGCATTTTCCCTAAGAAACCTCGCATGTATTCCTCATGACGTTCTTCATCATTTTCAGTATATTGACGTAACCAATCCACTAAATTGATATCTTCTTTAAAAAATTCGGTATTGTCCAGTGGCAAATAAGCTTGGGTGGTGGTTATTCCCCAATTGTATTGACCTGAATCAGGTTGGGCATTTCCAGATAAAATTTCAAAGAATTGGGAAACGGCTTTGGAGTTTTTTGAGAATACTCCGATTTTATCTCCTTTTTTCAAATTCAGATTCACGTCTTTGAATAAAACTTCTCCGTCAACAGAAGCTGACAAATCGGTAATATCCAAAATTTGGTCTCCTGCTTCACGCGATTGTTCCCAGATGATAGCCGGATAACGGCGGGAAGAAGGTTTGATATCTTCAATGTTCAATTTGTCAATCATCTTTTTCCGTGCTGTTGCTTGTTTGGCTTTTGCTACGTTGGAAGAGAATCTTGCGATGAACTCTTGTAATTCTTTCTTTTTCTCTTCAGCTTTCTTATTTTGCTGTGCTCTTTGTTTTGCGGCCAATTGAGAAGATTGGTACCAGAAAGTATAGTTTCCTGAATAAAGATTAATTTTCCCAAAATCCAAATCGGCAATATTCGTACAAACTGCATCTAAAAAGTGACGGTCGTGAGATACAACTATAACTGTGTTTTCATAATCGGCCAAGAAGTCTTCCAGCCATGAAATGGTATAAACGTCCAATTCGTTGGTAGGCTCATCGAGAATCAGCACATCTGGATTTCCAAATAAAGCTTGTGCAAGCAAGATTCTCACTTTTGCTTTGTTGTCCAAGTCACCCATTAAAGTATAATGCATGTCAGGCTCGATTCCTACATTGGACAATAAAGTAGAAGCGTCTGACTCGGCATTCCATCCGCCCATTTCTTCATATAAAACACCAAGTTCTCCGGCTTTAATTCCGTCTTCTTCAGAAAAGTCAGGTTTGGCATAAAGCGCATCCATTTTTTCTTTGATGTCATACAGTACTTTATTTCCGCGCAAAACGGTATCCAAAACTGTGAATTCATCAAATTTAAAGTGGTTTTGCTCCAGGAACGACATACGTTTACCTTTTTCAAGGGAAACTTGTCCGGAAGTTGGATCAATTTCACCGGTTAAAATCTTTAAAAAAGTAGATTTCCCCGCTCCGTTGGCACCAATTATACCATAACAGTTGCCGTTTGTAAATTTTATATTAACTTCGTCGAATAAAACTCGTTTTCCGAATTGCAACGATAGATTTGATACTGTTAACATTATTGCGTGTATTAAATTTATAAAAATCGGTGCAAAGGTAGGGATTTTAATCGGTTTATGCAGCAAAGAGAAATCAACATAAAAAACAAAAAGGCTCGTTATGAATATGAGCTGATGGATGATTATGATGCAGGAATTCAATTGTTTGGAACTGAGATTAAATCAATCCGGATGGGAAAGGCGAGTATAACGGAAAGCTTCTGTCAGTTCAAGGATAGCGAACTTTACATCATCAATATGTTTATAGATGAATATGATTGGGGGACGCACTTTAACCATAAAACAAGAAGGGACAGAAAATTATTATTAAAAAAAAATGAGCTCAAAAAACTGGAACGAAAAACCAAGGAAACGGGCAATACAATTGTAGCTACCAACCTGTATATCAACAAGAAAGGATTAGCTAAGTTAAAGATTCATTTGGCAAAAGGGAAGAAGTTATATGATAAAAGAGAAACGATTAAAGGAAAAGATTTAAAAAGAGATTTGGATAGAATCATAAAGAATTCTTAAATTTGCATTTGGATTG
>JAEWHB010000234.1 GCA_023388015.1 Bacteroidota bacterium | reverse complement strand
ATTTTGCACGTCCCGACTCGACCATTCAAGGGACCGATATTTATGATTTGCGGGTGGAGAGCGGTCGAAAATTATTTGAACAATCGCCTGTGGAAGCCGATGTGGTCATTGGTGTTCCCGACTCGGGCGTGCCGTCGGCGATCGGATTTTCCGAAGCTTCGGGTATTCCGTTTGAGCCGATTTTGGTCAAAAACCGATATATGAGCCGTTCGTTTATTGTTCCTTCGCAGGAAATGCGTGAACGGATTGTAAATTTGAAATTGAATCCGATTGCCAATAAAATCAAAGGAAAACGTCTGGTGATTTTGGATGATTCCATCGTGCGTGGAACGACGAGTAAATTGTTGATCAAAATTCTGAAAGAAGCCGGCGCGAAGGAAATTCATTTCAGAAGTGCTTCGCCACCGATCATTGCGCCTTGTTTTTTGGGAATTGATATGCCCACGAAAAAGGATTTGATTTCGGCCAATATGACACCGGAAGAACTGGTTAATTATCTGGGCGTGGACAGTCTGGACTTTTTATCCGTTCCCAATCTGATTGAAATTCTGGGTTCTACCAATCATTGTTTCGGATGCTTTACGGAGAAATATCCGGTAGAAAGAACTATCTCAAAAGACGAGTTTTATCAGAAGAAGATTGAGTATTAATCTCTTTTCAACTTTTCTTATTTCTACAAAAAGTTTCATTAAAACGAAACTTTATTTATCTTTGTATCAACTAACTTATACAAATGAACCATCGCTTCGAAGTTATATAATTGGAGGAAGTGCTCTTATTTCTCAGAAGTCTGGAAAAGAAACATTCCGAAAAAATAATTTATAACATTCGTAAGGCACAATTTAAAAATGATCCGGAAATTTTCAAAAAACTGACAGATGATATTTGGGAATTTCGGACGCTGTTTCAAGGTTTACAATACAGGCTTCTTGCCTTTTGGGATAAAACTTCTGCTGAAAACATATTGGTGATTTCTACACACGGATTCATCAAGAAACAAAGCAAAGTTCCTAAAAAGGAAATTGAAAAGTCAATGAAAGCAAGAAAAAAATATTTTTAAAATAAAAGATAAATAACAAATGAAAACCTACACATTAGAAGAAGTACAAGATGAACTTATCGGGAAAGCCGGAACTCCCGAACGGGATCGATTTGAGTACGAACTTCAATTGGATTTGATAGGCTCAGCGATTAAAAAGACCCGACAGGAGCGAAATCTGACGCAGGAAGAATTGGGAAAACTCATCGGCGTACAAAAATCCCAGATTTCCCGATTGGAAAACAATGCGGGAAATGTAACAATGGATACTTTGCTAAAGGTTTTTACCGCATTAAAAGCCAAGATAAAATTTCAGGTGGAGCTCGCCGATATGCAACTCAAAGTAGGACAATGACTTGGGAAACAGACAAATTTCACCAAAAGAAGATTGAATATTAAAATTAAAATCCCAACCAACTATGAAAAAACTATTCCTTATTCTCACACTCATTAGCATTTCTATCAATGCTCAAAAAATCGAGCCTACCGAAGGCTATTCACCACAAATCGGCATTTTGGTTTCGATGCTGGAAGATTTGAAGCTAAGAGTTACGTATAATGTTCAGAATTTAAATCAGGAAGAAACAGATTTCTTGATGGATGAAGAGTCGAACCGGATTGGCGCGCTGATTTTGCATCTTGCGGCAACGGAAAAATACTATCAGGTTTTTACGTTTTCAAATCGGGGTTTTAATCCACAGGAAAGAAAACAAGGTTTTCAGAAAGCTTTGGATTTAGGGAAACCGGCTCAAAAAGAGTTCAAAGACAAGCCAATTGATTTTTACCTGAAAATTTGGGATGAGGTAAGAAATGAAACCTTGGAAATTCTCAAAACCAAAGATGATAAATGGTTGAATTCGCCCGTTGGTAAAAGCCAGATGAATAATTTTTACGCTTGGTATCACGTAATGGAACATCAAGCCAATCACATGGGACAGATTACACTGATTATCAAAAGATTGCCGAAGCGGAAATAATTATAAATTAAGTTTTAGAGAAACTCCTCTTGCACCAACAAAATATTCCTAATACCAATTAAAAAAGACGAATTTTATCAGAAGAAGATTGAGTATTGAGATTATTCTTTTAAAAGATAATATTCACTTCTATATCTAAACGCTCTTATTATATCATATATAATCGCTCCTCCGTTTAAGTTCTTAATTTCACAAGAGAATGAAGACATTTGAACAACCGGATTATACTTAATGAAAAAATATTGAATACTAAATCCATTAAAATCAAATTCTTCTTGAGTAGATTTTAAATCCTCTTTAAATAATTTAATAATTTCTTTGGCAACCAAATTTTCATCAGCACTTTTCAGAAACATTTGTCCCAATATCTTTTTAGGCTTTTCCGACTGAATTTTATTAAGAAATTTCAAAATAATTTCTTCTCTTAAAGTTGAAACGTCAATCAGTTCTGTTTCAATCTGGTCTGGATTATTGAATTCAAAATAACTCATAATTAAAACCTTGAGAACCTCCTCTTCCGCCACCAAATCATTCCTAATCCGATCAGCCAGATTACTACTGCCGGAAGGATTAGATTGGTCATTTGCCAAGTTGATTTATCCAATTGAACTTTGGTTTCGTTCAGTACGGGAATTTCCAGTTTTCGGTTTTTCAGGTTCAGAAAATCGGTTTCGCCCAAAAGATAATCGATACAATTCAACAGGAAATTCTGATTGTCATAAGCCACCGGACGTTGTCTCGGATTGTCGGGTCGAAGCGAGAATTTATCTTCACCCAAACGCATCGGACGCCCCATCAATACATGATTTTTCGCTACATCACCGTCTGAAACCACGATCAATTTCCCTTCGGTCGTTTCAGATTTGAAATTCGGAATTTCATTTCGTTCATAACGTGAAGCAAACATGGATTTTAAATTTCCTTCGGCTAAAACAGCTAATGGAATTCGACCCATTTGGTATTCCTCCGCTACGATTTCATCCACTTCGGCCAATTCCACCAAACTCATCGAAGGCTGCAAAGTCGTATAAGGCGAAG
>JAEWHB010000201.1 GCA_023388015.1 Bacteroidota bacterium | reverse complement strand
ATGCATCCGCTGAAAAAACGACGATTGTTTCCTTTCCCAAAGGCGATTATGACAAAATCGAACTCAACCCGGGGTATCTTTTTCCGGAATTTAACGACCGAGATAATTTCATCCGAACCCGAGGTTTGTTTAAAAATGGGAAGAAACTGCAGTTTAAATTATATTCCGACATCGAAAATCCGGAATATTCTCAGATTTTTATGAACCCGCAAATTCGTTGGAACAATTACGATAAATTCTTGATTGGGATGAGGTTTCACAACCAATCTTTGCTTACTCGGCCTTTTAAATGGAACATCACGCCGAAAATTTCTACCGGAACCGGAAAAATTGCCGGAAGTGGTGGAATTCAGAATACGTTTACGCCGCAAAAGTCGATTTTCCGTTCGATAACTTTGGGCGCTTCGGCCAAATATGAGCATTACGACCGCGATTTAACTTATCTGAAATGGTCGGGTTATTTAACCACGAGTTTCAAAAAAGACCCTCGGGAAACCCTTTCACACGGATTTATTTTCAGTTATGATAATCTCGACAAGGAAGTGCCGGAATCTGAAATTCAAACTGATGAGGACCAATACGGTTTGTGGAATTTGACCTATTATTATTCCAAACCCGATTACATCAATGAGTCGTATGGTTCGATGACTTTGCAAACGACCGAATCTTTTCAGAAAGTGATGGGTGAAATTCATTACCGTTGGCGTTTCACACCCAAAAAACAATTGAGCATCCGAGTTTTTGCGGGAAGTTTCATTCAGAATAAAAGCAATACCGATTATTTCAACTTTGGGGTGAATAAAGTTTCGGATTATGCATTCAACCTGAATTTATTGGGGCGTTCGGAAAGTTCCGGGATTTTGAGTCAACAATATGTGATGGCTGAAGCCGGTTTCAAATGGCAATTGGATTTTACGGTCAATCAATGGATCATTTCAACCAATGTAGATTATCCGGTGTTGAATATGCTGGACATTTATGCCGATTTCGGTGTTTACAAAAACAAATCTCAACATACAGAATTCATTTATGATACCGGAATTAAATTCAAGGTCATCCCCGATTTTCTGGAGTTTTATCTGCCTGTTCAGTCTTCACTCGGATTTGAACCTGCGATGGATAAATATTGGGAAAGAGTTCGGTTTACGTTTAATTTCAACCTGAGTAGTATCATTAATTATTTGAGAAGAGGGTGGTATTAGAAAATAAATATTTAAATAGCTGTCCTTTATTGTGGCTTTTTATCAGGATTTGATTTGGCTGGAAAGACAGAAAACACCACAACATTTTTGCCTATTAATTTATAGATAACTAAATAGGGAAAGCTTTTTAATTGCCGCTGTCTATACTCATTATAAACGGCTTGAAAATGTTCTGGAAATTCTGAAATATATCCAAATACATCCTCTACTTCTGAAACAAATCTTTCACCTAATCCATTTGCTTTTTCTACATAAAAAGAAATCCATCAATAATGTCTAAGGCTGCTTCTTCCTTAATTTCAAGATTGTAAGCCATAGTCAGAAATAAGTTTTTGTTTTACTTCCTCCCAAGAATGTGATTTACTTTCGCCAGATAAATGTTTTTTCATTCGTTTGTCAAGTTCCGATTTTTGTTCAGGAGTCAATTGATTTTCTTCTCCGTGATTCTCGCCACGTAAAACTTCTTTTATTTCCTGTAAAATAGAAACTTTATCTACTTCCATCAGCATTTTGATTAATTCCAATTTTGTTGTCTGAATGTCCATTGTGAAACGTTTACGTAAAGATAAGAATTTTTGAATTTATGACTTTTGGTTATTGTCTGAATCCTTCTTTTCCGAATTTCTCGGATGGTATTTCAGCACAGCTTCGCGGATCATCGTATCGTCCAGATGAGTGTAAATTTCGGTTGTGGTAATGCTTTCGTGTCCGAGCATCATTTGGATGGAACGGAGATCGGCTCCGTTTTTCAACAAATGCGTGGCAAAGGAATGTCGGAAGGTGTGTGGACTGATTTTTTTGCGGATTCCGGCTTTTTCGGTTAGTTGTTTGATGATGGTGAAAATCATCACCCGCGTAAGTTTTTTTCCTCTTCGGTTCAGGAAAAGATAATCTTCAAAGCCCTTCTGAATGGGAATATGCACCCGAATTTCGTTTCGGTAAATATTGATGAATTTAATGGTGTAATTCGAAATCGGAATTAACCTTTGCTTGTTTCCTTTGCCGATTACCCGAATGAAATTTTCCTCAAAAAACAAATCCGAAAGTTTTAATTCCGTCAGTTCAGAAACCCTTAATCCGCATCCATAAAGCGTTTCGAGAATGGCACGATTTCTTTCGCCTTCCGGTAAACTCAAATCAATTTGCGCAATTAATTGGTCAATCTCTTTTTCCGATAAAGTATCGGGCAGTTTCATTCCCAGTTTTGGGGTTTCTAGCAGTTCCGCCGGATTGTCGGCTCGCCATTCTTCCCATTGCAAATAATTGAAAAAACTTTTGACCGATGAAATCAATCGTGCCTGAGATCTGGGTGCGAAATTCTCTTTGGCGTACTGATAAAGAAATTCGTCCAAATCAGACGATGAAACTTTCAGCGGTGGATTTTCAGAAAAAACTTCCAGCTTTTTTAGATCCCTTAAATAGGACTCAATGGTGTTGGGCGAAAGGGATTTTTCGAGTTTCAGGTAAGTCTGGAATTCCAACAGCGTTTCTTGCCAGTTCATTTCAAGGTTTTTTTTCCAGTTCCAGTACGCGCTGAATCATATTATCTTCGGGCCACCAAGCTTTGTAAAGTGCATTGGTTCCAAAAAGTTCTTCGGCAATGGCCGAGCGGATAAAATTCTTGACCATTCTTTCTTCTTCTTCGATTACACGCTCGGGTAAAATGCCCAAAGTGCCAAGATATTCTTCATAAATCGGTGTGATGTCGTTATGCTTCAAAAACCATTTTTCGTTCATCCAGAAAGGATTGTAACGATTTTCCATAATTTTATTGAAGAAGAAATTCTGGTTGTTGTCCGAATAAGCATTCTGCATAATCCAACCTTTGAGTTGAGTAGTATCAACTGCAACAAATTCGTCCGGAATAATTCCGCCACCGCCATAAACGATTTTGCCCGATGGTGTTTTGTATTCCAGTTCTTTATTGACTTTGATGCTGTCTTCCGAGAGGAGTTCGCCGCTTCGCACACGTCGGTACAGTTCTTCGGAATAATCCTGTTTTCCTTTGTCATAAGGACGCTGAATGGAACGCCCCGACGGTGTGTAATAATGCGCAACCGTCAGCCGGACTCTTGTTCCGTCACCCAGATGAATTTCCCGCTGAACCAATCCTTTTCCGTAAGATCGGCGCCCGATGATGGTCGCGCGACCGTATTCCTGCAAAGCACCGGCGACAATTT
>JAEWHB010000186.1 GCA_023388015.1 Bacteroidota bacterium | reverse complement strand
CTTACCTCTTTCTTTTAATACATTTTTTTAACCTTCTATCTGTTGATTTACTTCAACTTACAAAAGTTTATTACAATGTATTTCTTCTCGTCCAACTCGTTGTATTTCTGATTGGAATTATCGTTGCAGTAAAGAAAAAACTTGCTTATGTGTGGCATTATCTAGGTGGAAATAGTCTTATTTTCATTTCGGTAATTCTTTATATACTCAACAATACATTTGAAGTTATACATCATCGACAATTTATCAACCCCGGAAATCTGATTTTTGCTTTTGCCTTTGAAGTAGTGTACCTGATGATTGTTTTTGCGCTCAAGTATAAAAATGATTTCGACCAATTTACCCTACATCTTAAAAAGGCCGAAAAGGAACGAATTCTGCTTACTTCTGAACTGATTTCCACACAGGAAAAAGAAAGAATGCGCGTAGCACAGGACATTCATGACGGAATTGGCGGTTCTCTTCAGGCATTCCGGATGCTGCTTGGTCAGGAAAAGCTTCAAAACGAAGCAAAACTCAACAGTATTTTAAAAACCATTAATTCCGATTTTAAACATCTGATTCATCAGCTTTCACCTAAAAATCTGAAAACACTCGGACTTTTCCCTACAATCGAGCATGAAATTTCAAGATTTGGTGATTTACCTATAGTAGAATTAAACCTCATCGGTGACGAATCATTATTGCCTTGGGAAATGAAAATAAATATCTATCGGATCTACCAAGAACTTACCACAAACGCACTGAAACACGCAGAAAACCTAAACGCATTGAGCATTTCCATTGCTATTGATCTAGATGAAATCAGACTGATGGTAGAAGACGACGGCAAACAAAAAATTTCGATTGAAGAATTTGAAAAAACCGACAGATTCGGCATCAGCAACATCCGCACCCGCGTTGCTTACTACAATGGGTATATGCACATTGACAATACCACACAAGGCACCTCCATCATTATCAACTTACCACTCAAAACCAAAACTTATGATTAAAATTATTTCTATTGACGACCACCGGTTGTTTTTTGAAGGACTAAAAGCAATTATGGAAAAAGAAGATGACCTTCTGCTCCTGAACGGATTCGAAAAGAATTTTAAAATGGAGGAAATAACCGGCCAGCAACCCGATGTCCTTTTGTTAGACGTTCATCTACCGGGAAAATCGGGCATTCAACTCGCAAAAGAATTCAAATCAGAACACCCTGAAATTAAAATCATATTACTGTCAATGGAAGTTGATTTCAGCTATATCCATGAACTGAACGAAATAGGTGTGGAAGCTTATATCTCAAAAGAAATTGAAACGAGCCAGTTGCTGGAAACCATCAGAGAAGTTCACAACGGCAGCATTTTCTTTCCGAGCAGCCCTACTCTGCGCACTACCAATGTACTCAGCGAAAGTTTCAATTTGACCGAAAGAGAAATCGAAATTTATGAATTTGTAAAGAAAGGATTTACCAATCCACAAATTGCAGAAAAACTTCATTTGAGTATCTGGACTGTAAAAACGCACCGGAAAAACATCAAACAAAAACTCAATATCAAAAACGGATTTAAGATTCCAACTAACCTCCTTGAAGAAGATGAAGACTGAATTTTTAATTGATTTTTATTTTTTTCGGAAAGCAAAATTTTAATCTTTTCATTTTCAAGCTGAATTCTTCACAATTTGCATAGAAAATGTTGAAAACTCCCCATAATTATCATAGGCCAGACGGCTTAAAAATCGTATTTTAGCACGTTATTTTAATTCAAAGTTCAAACTACGCTTAAACTTTGAACCAAACGAGTTTTATGAATTTTAAAATTGAATACTAAATATAGTTTAAATGAATAGTGACGGAGAAAAGTTAATCCCGATTAACATCGAGGATGAAATGAAATCTGCTTACATCGACTATTCGATGTCGGTGATTGTATCGCGTGCATTACCGGATGTTCGGGACGGAATGAAACCGGTACACAGAAGGGTTCTTTTTGGAATGTATGAACTGGGCGTGATGGCCAACCGAGGTTATAAAAAATCGGCCCGTATTGTGGGAGAAGTTTTAGGTAAATATCACCCTCACGGGGATTCCTCAGTATATGATACCATGGTGCGTATGGCACAACCATGGTCGCTTCGCTATATGATGGTGGATGGTCAGGGGAACTTCGGTTCAGTTGATGGCGACCCGCCTGCAGCGATGCGATATACCGAAGCTAGACTTCAAAAGATTTCGGAAGAAATGCTTTCGGACATTGACAAAGAAACCGTGGATTTCCAGTTCAACTTTGACGATACACTTCAGGAACCCAAAGTACTTCCTACCCGTATTCCCAACCTTTTGGTGAACGGAGCCGCAGGTATTGCAGTAGGTATGGCAACCAATATGGCGCCACACAACTTGTCAGAAGTCATTGACGGAACCATCGCATATATTGATAACCACGACGTTACTATTGATGAATTAATTCAGATGATCAAAGCGCCTGATTTTCCTACCGGAGGAATTATCTACGGATACAGCGGTGTAAAGGATGCTTTTGAAACGGGACGAGGTAGAATTGTAATGCGTGCCAAAACTAATTTCGAAGTGGTGAACGGTCGCGACTGTATTATTGTTTCGGAAATCCCTTATCAGGTCAACAAAGCGGATATGATTGCCAAAACGGCCGATTTGGTGAAAGAAGGAAAACTGGAAGGTATTTCTGAAATCCGTGATGAGTCTGACCGTAAAGGAATGCGCATTGTCTATGTTTTGAAAATGGATGCGGTTCCAAACATCGTTTTGAATTTATTATACAAACATACTTCGCTTCAGTCTTCTTTCAGCGTAAACAACATTGCACTTGTAAATGGAAGACCTGAACAGTTAAATCTGAAACAACTAATCACTCATTTCGTAGATCACCGTCATGACGTGGTGGTGAGAAGAACCGAATATGAATTAAGAAAAGCCGAAGAACGCGCTCACATCCTAGAAGGTTACATGAAAGTAATCGGTACGCAGGATGATTTAGATAGAGCCATTAAAATAATCCGCGAAAGTGCCACACCGGACGATGCAAGAGCCGGATTGATGGAAGCTTTTGACTTGTCAGAAATTCAGGCGAGAGCCATTCTTGAACTTCGTTTGAGAACTTTGACCGGACTTGAAATCGATAAGATCCGATCCGAATACGAAGAATTGATGAAAACCATCGATTACTTAAAAGAAGTTTTGGCAAGCAAAGAACTTCGGATGGAGATCATCAAAAACGAATTAATCGAAATCAAAGAAAAATACGGCGACGAAAGACGCTCCGAAATCGATTATGCCGGCGGTGATATGAACATCGAAGATTTAATTCCGGATGAAGAAATGGTATTGACGATTTCTCATTTGGGATACATCAAACGTACACCGCTTTCGGAATACCGCAAACAATCGCGCGGAGGTGTTGGAAACCGTGGCGCTACCACCCGTGACGAGGATTTCCTTGAATACATGGTAGTGGCAACCAACCACCAGTATATGCTTTTCTTTACCGAAAAAGGAAAATGTTTCTGGATGCGCGTATTTGAAATTCCGGAAGGCTCCAAAACTTCAAAAGGTAGAGCCATTCAGAATTTGATCAACATTGATCCGGACGATAAAGTCCGGGCATATATCCGCACCCATGATTTGATGGACGAAGAATACGTAAATAATAATTACGTAATCATGGTGACCAAAAAAGGTGTGGTAAAGAAAACCTTTTTGGAAGCTTATTCCCGTCCGCGTGTAAACGGAATCAATGCGATTACCATTCGCGAAGGCGACCAATTATTGGAAGCAAAACTGACCGATGGTAAAAGCGAAATTATGATTGCTTCTTTGAGTGGT
>JAEWHB010000128.1 GCA_023388015.1 Bacteroidota bacterium | reverse complement strand
TGCTCGAAGAACTCAAACAGTATTTCCGTGAAAAATTAGTGGAAATCACGCCCGAAATGGAAGAATTAATGGAAGCCGAACTTCTACGGAAGTCGGTAAACAAAAGTGAAATTATCCTCAGTCCCGGGGATAGTTGCAACCATACCTTTTTTGTGGCCAAAGGATTGCTTCGTGCCTACACGCTGGACGATGGTGGTAAGGAACATATCTTACAATTCGCACCGGAAAACTGGCTGATTTCAGACCGGTCGAGTGTTCTTTTTGACGGTGTTTCGGAACAATTTATTGAGGCAGTAGAAGATTCGGAAATCATATTGATTGAAACCGGATTTTTTGAAAAACTATCGGAAATGAGTCCGAGTTTTCAGCGGTTTAATATGCTGGCGCTCAACAACCACATTCGGCATTTACACAAAAGAATCAATTTGCTGATCAGCGCTTCGGCTGAAGTTCGTTATATGGATTTTATTAAACTTTATCCGGACATTCTACTTCGTGTTCCCCAATGGATGACGGCTTCCTATCTCGGTATCACACCCGAATCACTCAGTCGCGTACGCAAGGAACTCGCTCGTAAAAACTTTCGTCCGGACTAATTCCTTCTTATCACATATCAATGCACAGAATTTTTTAGTGAACTAATTTTGTGTCAAAATCAGATGATATGGAAACAAAAGATATAGAATGGGTTTTTTCGCCGCCAGAAGTTCACATGGTCGGCGATGGATTCCGAATGCATAACTTTATTCCGGGACTTCCGGAATTAACTATGGAACGCATGGATCCGTTTCTGGTGCTGGATTACAATTCAAAACATAATTTTCCTCCGACCGATAAAATCCGGGGCGTAGGTGTTCATCCCCACCGCGGATTTGAAACCGTGACCATTGCGTATCACGGCAAAGTTGCCCATAACGACAGTGCCGGTGGTGGTGGCACAATCGGGCAGGGCGATGTACAATGGATGACAGCGGGTTCAGGAATTTTACACAAGGAATTTCATGAGGAAGAATTTTCGAAACAAGGAGGTGATTTTCAGATGGTTCAGCTTTGGGTAAACCTTCCACGCAAAGACAAAATGACCAAACCCAAATACCAGCCGCTTAAAAATGAACAGATTTCCAAAGTTCAGCTTGAAAACGGATTCGGAATAGTTGAAGTGATTGCCGGAGAATTTCAGGGAACCAAAGGTTCGGCAAGCACATTTTCGCCGGTAAATGTTTTCAATGCAAAACTGAATCAGGGAGGAAATGCAGAATTCAATTTTCCCGCGGAATTCAACACCGGAATATTGGTAATTGAAGGGGAAATTAAAGTCAATGAATCCGAATTAGTAGCAGCAGATCATTTTGTGTTGTTTAAGAATCAAGGTGAGAAATTCAAAATGGAAGCAATTGAGAATTCTGTGGTTTTGATTTTGAGCGGACAACCGCTTCACGAGCCAATTATGGCGCACGGACCGTTTGTGATGAACACCCGACAGGAAATCTGGGATGCTTTTCACGATTATAATTCAGGGAAGTTCGGATACCTGGACGAAGAATTTTAAATCTTAAATTTTGAGTTTAATTCAGCTATTTTGAGTAATTTAATCGGAAATTAAAATTTTATTGAAATGTCTAACGTTGGATTAATTATAGAAGAAAGAGCGGCGGATATCGGTAATTTTCTCGTAGGAAGATTGCTTCCTTTCCGGGAAAAAAGAACGGTAGGCCCGTTTGCATTTATCGACCATATGGGGCCGGCAGCCTTGAAAGACCATGAAAATCTGGACGTTGCACCGCATCCGCACATTGGGTTATCTACCCTGACTTTTTTGTTTGAAGGCGCCATTACGCACAAGGATAGCATCGGTTCTGACATTGTCATTGAACCGGGAGCTGTGAACTGGATGACGGCCGGAAAAGGAGTTGTGCATTCAGAAAGAACACCCGAATATCTGCGTACGACCGATAAACATCTGCACGGTTTACAGATTTGGGTGGCTTTGCCCAAAGAATTGGAAGAAATGGAACCTGAATTTCATCATTTAGATGCTTCTCAACTTCCCGCTTGGGAGCAGGATGGTATGCATTTCAAACTGATTGCCGGAGAAGCGCTCGGTCATAAATCGGCGATTCCGGTTTATAGTCCATTATATTTCATCGAAATAAAATCCGAACAGGGCGGAAAAGTCAAAATCGGTCACGAACTTTATGGTGAAAGCGCTTTGTATATTTTGGAAGGAAGTATTGAAGACGGCGGAAACCGTTACGAACCCAAACATATTTTGATTGCCAAGGACACCAAACTTTGCGAATTTGAGATGGCGCCCGGAACAACTGTTTATATTATTGGCGGTGAACCCTTTCCGGAGCCGCGTTATATTTTCTGGAATTTCGTTTCGAGTAGAGTAGAAAGAGTAGAACAAGCCAAACAAGACTGGATGAACCATAAATTTCCTTTGGTTCCCGGGGATGACGGATATGTTCCTATGCCCGATGCGTATAAAAATTTAAAACCAAGAGCCTAATGGTCAAAACACTTGCAGTTACAAAACAGGAAAATTATAGAACGGAAATCAGAACCTATCCACATCATTTCATAGTGGATGAGCCTATTTCTGTGGGAGGAAAAGATTTAGGCCCGACGCCGGGCGAATTACTTGCGGCGGCACTGGCTTCATGCAGTTCTATCACCATGAAAATGTATGCCGATAGAAAAGGGTGGGATTTGGAAGAAGCCATTGTGGAAGTAGATTTCGAGCGGGATTTGAAATTTACCACAACTAGTTTTACCAAGAAAATCAGTTTTGTTGGAAATCTTGATGAAGCCCAGAAGCAGAAATTGTATGAAATTTCCGGGAAATGTCCTGTTCATCGGATGCTGACCAGTCAGATTGAAATTCATTCCGAATTAATATAAAGCTAAAAAGACTTCAGTTTGTGATGAAATGGCTAACTTTAACGTAGAATTCAAAAATTATGAAAATCGAGCGCATAAACAACGGAAACAAAGGTTTCTTCAGAGCGATGGACAATGAAATCCAAGCCGGATTGATGACCTATAGCTGGGCTGGGACAGATAAATTTATCATTGACCATACAGAAGTAAATCCAGATTTCGGAGGACAAGGAGTTGGGAAAAAGATGGTGATGGAAGCCGTAGATTTTGCCCGAAGCAATAATTTGAAAATCATTCCACTTTGCCCTTTTGCCAAATCGGTTTTTGATAAAGTGGAAGAAATCAATGATGTAAAAGCTTGATTTGAAATAATCTGAAAATAATTTCGTTCAGAATATAATCCGCTTAAATAACAACATAAAGAGTTTCTAAAACCGTCTTTTATTTTTTCTGTCGGTTCAAATTTGTATTTTTGAGAATATGAAAACAGTTTCAGCCTTTGCTTTCCTTTTAGTTTCGTTTGTTTTATCGGCTCAAAAATATTCGGAAGTCTTGCCGCCTCAAAACATCAAAACTGTTCAGATGTTTAATCCGCAAACCAATGACCAAACACCGGTTATAAGACTGAGTGGCGAATACCTGGTTTTGTCTTTTGATGATTTAGACGCTGGATTTCAGGAATACAATTATAAAATTGAACATTACAATGCCGATTGGACACCATCGGGTGTTTTTCAGTCTGAATTTCTGGACGGTTATAGTTCTGATTATATTCGTGATTACAGGAATTCTTTTAATACGTATCAGAATTATACAAATTATCGGTTGATGATTCCCAATCAGAATATGCGATTGAAATTGCCAGGGAATTATGCCCTTAAAGTTTATACACGCGACGAAAACAATCCTGTTTTTACCAGAAGATTCGCCCTTTATGAAGACCGTAGAGTGACAGTCGGAATGCAGGCAGAAAGAGGAATCGGAACGGGAAATTTGAACCAACGACTGAATGTGATTGTCAGCAGCGGACAAGTTAATCTGACCGAAACGCCCGACGGCGCGACGCTTTTCATTATGAAAAATGGAAATTGGGAAGACAATCTCACCATTAGAAAACCTTCTTTTATCAAAAGCAGTCAGCTGACTTATCGCGATCAGAATCATCTTTTTGAAGGAAACAGCGAATATTTATGGTTTGACACCAAAACCATTGACGTACCTGCAATGAGCACGGAAAGGATTTTTCAGGATGAGTTTTTATACCATACGATTTTACGACCCGATTTTCAGAAATGGAACCTTGGATATTTTGATGAACCCGATGTGAATGGTGCTTTTTATGTGCGAAATGTAAAACTCGCCGACCAGAATTTATCGGGCTCACAGGCTGATTACACTTGGGTGCATTTTGCTTTGGACGAATTTGACGATGCCGGCGGAACCAAAGAAATTTATGTCGTAGGTGCTTTTAATAATTGGCAACTTTCACCCGAATACCGTTTGAAATTATCTGAAACCAATTATTGGGAAGTGATGGTTTTGCTCAAGCAAGGTTACTATAATTACCAGTATGCTGTTTTGGACAAAACTACCCAAGCTGTCAGCTATTCTACTGTAAACGGAAGTTTCTGGCAAACCGAAAACCAATATCAGGGCTTGTTTTATTATCGTCCTTGGGGCGTTCGATATGATGTGCTGATGGGTTACGGTGAAGTAAATACGAGAAAGTAAATCTGATAAATCCAACTCAATTTTTACGTCAAGATTTCGTACCTTTGCACTTCAAAAATTAGTTCAAAAACAACAAAATAAATAAGTTATGCCAAAAGGAATTTATCAGGTACCCTTTGTAGCCAACGAAGAAGTTTTGTCTTATGCGCCAGGTACGCCGGAACGCGAAGAATTGCTTGCTACGTATAAAAAGATGTACAAACAGCAAATCGAAGTTCCTCAATATATAGGAAGCAAAGTCGTAAAATCGGGAGATAAAAGACCGATTACGCCGCCTCATGACCATCAGCACATCGTAGGTTATTTCCACAAAGGAACCCAAAAAGATGTGAAAGATGCGATTGATGCTGCTTTGAAAGCGAGAAAGAACTGGGCCGATATGTCCTGGGAAAACCGCGCTGCGATTTTCCTGAAAGCTGCTGATTTGTTAGCCGGACCTTATAGAGCAAGAATCAACGCGGCGACTATGATCGGTCAGTCCAAAAATGCTTTTCAAGCAGAAATTGACGCAGCTTGTGAATTGATAGACTTCCTACGCTTCAATGTAGAATTCATGACCCAAATCTATGCAGACCAACCAATTTCTTCAGAAGGAGTTTGGAACCGTGTGGAATATCGTCCGTTGGAAGGATTTACATTCGCCATCACACCGTTTAACTTTACGGCCATTTCCGGAAACCTTCCGGCTTGTATGGCGATGATGGGAAATGTGGTGGTTTGGAAGCCATCTGACAAACAGATTTATTCGGCAGAAGTTATAATGGAAGTTTTCAGAGAAGCAGGTTTGCCTGACGGCGTTATCAATATGGTATTGACTGGAGGTGCTGAAACTGCCAAAACCGTAATTGAACACCCGGATTTTGCCGGATTGCATTTCACAGGTTCGACTTCGGTTTTCAAATCTCTTTGGAAACAAATCGGTGATAATATTGATACACATAAAACTTATCCGCGAATTGTTGGTGAAACCGGAGGAAAAGACTTCGTGGTGGCACACAAATCGGCCGATGCACAGGAGGTTGCGACAGCATTGATTCGGGGAGCATTTGAATATCAGGGACAGAAATGTTCGGCGGCTTCGAGAGCTTATATTTCAAAATCTTTATGGCCAAAAGTGGAGAAAGAAATGAAAAAGGCACTGGATTCTATCACAATGGGATCGCCTGAAGATTTCTCCAATTTTGTAACGGCTGTAATCGATGAAAACTCTTTCGATAAATGCAAAGGTTATATCGACCGTGCAAAAAAATCTAAAAATGCGGAAATCGTCTTTGGAGGAAAATGCGATAAAAAAGTAGGATATTTTGTGGAACCAACGGTAATTTTGGCTTCCGATCCACATTATGAAAGTATGGTAGAAGAAATCTTCGGCCCAATCTTGACGGTTTATGTATTTGAAGACAAAAACTGGGAAAAAACTTTGGAATTGGTGGATACCACTTCTGAATATGCTTTGACCGGAGCCATCTTCGCAAAAGACCGTTATGTTTTAAATCAAGGAATCAAAGCATTGGAAAATGCTGCCGGGAATTTCTATATCAATGACAAACCAACCGGAGCCGTTGTAGGACAACAGCCTTTCGGAGGTGCGAGAGGTTCGGGAACCAACGACAAAGCCGGTTCTGCAATGAACTTATTGCGCTGGGTTTCCGTCCGTACTGTAAAAGAAACTTTTGTTCCGGCAAAAGATTACCGATACCCGTTTTTAGCGAAAGACTAAATTAACGAAATACTAACCTGTCAGGTTTCTGAAACCTGACAGGTTTTTTTATAATGAGATCCAAAACAGCCCTTAGGACTTCCGTTTTCAGCATCGTTGGCAATATTCTTTTTGCCATCATTAAATTCCTCGCCGGAGTTTTCGGGAATTCCTATGCTTTGATTGCCGACGCCATCGAATCCACTGCCGATGTGTTTTCGTCGGTTTTGGTGTGGGCCGGACTCAAATATTCCACAAGACCGCCCGATGAAAATCATCCTTATGGTCACGGTCGTTTTGAAACTTTGTCCACTTTTGCAGTGATTGGTTTTTTGGTGGTTTCTGCGACAGTAATTGCTTACGAAAGCATTCAGAATATCAAAACGCCGCACGAAGGACCCAAAGTTTTCACGCTTTATGTTTTGGGCGGAATTATTTTGTTCAAAGAACTTTCCTTTCAGTATGTCATCCGAAAGAGCAAACAGACCAATAGTTCTTCGCTGAAAGCAGATGCATGGCACCATCGCAGCGATGCGATTACTTCGGTGATGGCGTTTATCGGGATTGCCTTTGCCATTTTTCTGGGTGAAGGATATGAAGCAGCGGACGATGTGGCGGCGCTTTTGGCTTCGGGAATTATCATTTTCAACGCCTATAAAATATTCAAACCTGTGTTGAGCGAAATTTCGGACGAACAGATTTATGATGATTTGATCCGTAAAATTCGCGAAATAGCAATCACGGTTCCGGGTGTAATTGATACCGAAAAATGCCACGTTCGCAAAATGGGAATGGATTATTATATAGATCTCCATATGATTGTGGACGGAACGGTTTCGGTCATCGAAGGACACAAAATCGCCCACGACTTAAAAGATGAAATCCAACGAAAAATACCTCAAGTCGCCGATGTTTTGGTTCATACAGAACCGGATCGGGTAGAGGTGTATTGATGATTTGGGCGTGTCCCCGTCGCGATTCAAAAGCTGAGATAAATTACAATTCTACCGCAACGTGGTCGGGCTCTCGGCACTCGCTTTTCTTTTGTTACCTTCGAGAGCCTCACGCAACAAAAAGAAAGAGCTCAAACAATGCCTCCATCCCTCACGCAGTTTCTCAAAGTTTAAATTAAGAGAATAAAAAATCCGTCAAACGACGGATTTATATCTAATTTATTTGTTCTTAAAACAACTCAGGGAATTCATTTGGTTTCGCCTCGCGCATCATTTCATAAACCTTTTCCACAATATCATCCATAGAAGGTTTGGAGAAATAATCTCCGTCAGTAGCATAAGCTGCTCTATGGTCTTTAGCTGTAATAGTCAAAGGCTTGCTATCCAAATTGAAATATCCGTCTTGTTCTTCCAGAATTTGTTGTAAGATAAAGGCCGAAGCACTTCCCGGAACATCTTCGTCAATCACAACCAAACGATTCGTTTTGGCCAAACTTTTTACAATATCATGTTTCAAATCAAAAGGAATCAAAGATTGGATGTCAATTACTTCTGCATCGATTCCCAATTGAGCCAATTCTTTTGCAGCTTCTGTCACAATTCTCCAAGTTGAACCATAAGTTACCAAGGTAACGTCAGAACCTTCTTTGGTTACTTCCACTTCTCCGATAGGTGTTGTGAATTCCCCAATATTGGTTGGCATTTTTTCTTTCAAACGGTATCCGTTCAAACTTTCTACTACGATAGCAGGTTCGTCACATTGTAACAAAGCATTGTAAAATCCGGCTGCTTTGGTCAAATCTCTTGGAACCAAAACATACATTCCACGAACCAAATTCAGGATTCCACCCATGGGTGATCCGGCATGCCAAATTCCTTCCAAACGGTGTCCTCGAGTACGAATGATCAATGGTGCTTTCTGTCCACCTTTTGTACGGTATTGAACCGTTGCTAAATCGTCCGACATTAATTGCAAACCATATAAAACATAATCCAAATACTGGATTTCAGCAATTGGTCTTAAACCACGCATGGCCATCCCTATTCCTTGTCCGACAATTGTCGCTTCACGAATTCCGGTATCAGCAACTCTTGCTTCTCCGTATTTTTCTTGTAATCCTTCCAATCCCTGGTTCACATCGCCAATGTTTCCGGCATCTTCTCCGAAAATTAGAACATTGGAATGTTTTTCAAAAATCTTGTCAAAATTATCACGAACGACAACGCGTCCGTCTTCCAATTTTGGTTCGTCTGCAAAAGTGGGTGCTACGTTTTCTATGTTGGAGGCACTCCATTGAGATTGGCTGTACAAATGAGACGAATAAACGTCTTTTTCTACTTCCATCCTTGCTTCAAACCAATTCGTTAATGCTGATTTAGAAGCTAAATTTTCACCTCTTGTGATTCGGAATACTTTGCGTATGGCCGAATATATATCTTTTTTAAAGGGAACTTGTTTTCCTTTTAAGGTTTGAATTTCGGCTTCAATAAAAGACTTATTAGAACTTTCATTGGCCAATTTCTCTAAAAGTTCAACGGCTGTATTTTTCAAAGAAATCACGGGATTCAAATAATCTTCCCAAGCTTGTTTTTGTGCTTCTTTGACTTCTTTTTTTGCTTGATTTTCAATTTCGGTTAATTCTTCTTCGGTTGCCAATTTCTCATCGCCCGCATCAAAATTTAGAATCCATTCTTTGAATTTCACAATTCCATCAAATTCTTTTTCCCAATCCAAACGCTCTTCCGATTTGTATCGTTCGTGCGATCCGGAAGTAGAGTGACCTTGCGGTTGTGTACATTCACTTACGTGAACAATGCAAGGAATATGTTGTTCTCTGGCAATTTTTTCTGCTTCCTGATAAGCAGAAATTAAACCCGGATAATCCCAAGCTTTTACAGAGAAAATTTCGTAACCTCTTTCGTTTTCGTTTTTCTGAAATCCAGACAAAAGTTCGCTTAAGTTGGATTTTGTACGTTGGTATTTTGCCGGAACCGAAATTCCATAACCATCATCCCAAATCGAAACGATCATGGGAACTTGCAAAACGCCACCTGCATTGATGGTTTCCCAAAAAGGTCCTTCAGATGTACTTGCGTCACCAATGGTTCCAAAAGCAATCTCATTTCCCGAAACGGAAAAATTCTGGTTGGTATCTGCGTCTGAATTGGAACGATAATATTTTGAAGCCTGCGCCAAGCCTAACAATCTTGGCATTTGCCCAGAAGTAGGAGAGATGTCAGAACTCGAATTTTTTTGGTCGGTTAATTTTTTCCAAGAACCATCTTCGTTCAAAGAACGAGTGGCAAAGTGTGAAGTCATTTGACGGCCACCAGATGATGGTTCTTTTTCCACATCGGTATTGGCGTATAACTGTGCGAAAAATGCAGAAAGACTTAATTGCCCAATGGCGAACATGAAGGTTTGGTCACGATAATAGCCTGACCTAAAATCTCCGTTTTTAAAAACGCGTGCCATGGCAATTTGAGGGATTTCTTTTCCATCTCCAAAAATTCCAAATTTGGCCTTTCCTGTTAAAACTTCTCTTCTTCCTAGAAGACTCGTTTCACGCGATAAATTGGCGACTCTGAAATCTTCTAAAATCTGATTTTTAAATTCCTGAAATGATAATTTATTTTCTGTTTGAATTTGCATATTGACTCTATCTTGTTGAGTGCAAAAATAGTAATTATGATTGAATAAGAACCTTGTCGAAATGAGAAGTCTATAAGGCCAAAAATTAACGGTATTGAATTTTGTTTTTTAAAAACTTTTAATACCTTTACGCTCTATAAAACAAAATTAAATAAGAATTATTATGAAAAAAATCTATTTTTTAGCCTTATCTCTAGCTTTGGGCTTTTCTGCAAATGCTCAATTGACAGATGATTTTGAAACATATCCATTGGGGCCTTATTTTGGTGGTCATTGGAGCAACTGGTCTGGCGTTAGTGGAGCAGAAGACTTAACTGTTACCAGTGATCAAGCTAGCTCAGGAGTTCAGTCTGGGTACATTGGAGGGGATGAAATTCAGGATCCAATTTTAATTGTAGGCATGAAGACTTCAGGCGTATGGACATACAGCATGGATATTTTCATTGATTTCGGAGCTTCAGGATATTTTAATGCACAACATGATTTAGCAAGTATAGGAACTACAGGTAACTGGGCTTATCAGTGTTATATTGGTATTGACCCAACTGTAACGGGTACTCCACCACTTCCAGGAATCTTTTCTCTTGCAACAGCCGGAACTGCTTACCAGTTTCCTTATAGCGAAGAGCAGTGGTTCAATATTGCTATAGAGCATGACCTGGATAATGATATTATGAGAATTTACCAAGATGGAGAGTTGTTAGCCTTTGGTACTACTTCAGATTTGCCTTTGGGTGATGATCCTACTTATCAAGGAAAGTTGAATGGATTCAACTACTATTCTGCTAGTGCAGGAAACTCTATGTTCTTTGATAATATTAAGTTCTATGAAGGTCCTCTAGGTGTTTCTGATGTTTCTGGTGCTACAATTTCTGTTTATCCGACAGTTGTTAAGGACAATGTAAACATTTCAGCTAAGTCAAATATCACAAATATCGCTGTGTTTAATACTGCTGGTCAGCAAGTGTTGAAATCAAGCCCTAATAGTGCTTCTACTCAAGTTAATATGAGCGCACTTCCATCTGGGGTTTACATCGTGAAAATCCAAGCTGGAAAAGAAACTTTAACTAAGAAAGTTGTAGTTAAATAATTAGAATTTATACATCTAAATATTGAATGCCCTGGACTTCAGGGCATTTTTATTTCATATAAATTGAAAATATTTCCTAAAAGCATTTGTGAAAGATAAAATGAATTCCTACATTTGCAACCCGAATTTTCATTCAGAAATATATAAATTATTAAAAATCAATACAGTGGATACGTTGAGTTATAAAACAATATCGGCTAACA
>JAEWHB010000104.1 GCA_023388015.1 Bacteroidota bacterium | reverse complement strand
TGGACGAGTTTTATTCAGTGAGATATTCTGCCGTTTTACGTTCCATTCAGCTTAAAAATAAAGTTTACCGAAATATTTTGGAAGATCAGACCGATGAAGAACTCATCGAGCAAATCACGGAACTTGTTGCCATTCAGCGTGAAGATTATGATTCACTTTACGACAGCATCCTCATGGAACTGGAAGAACAAGGTATTTATTTCATCGACGATAAAAACATTCCCGAAGATCATTTGGATTTCGTTTCAAATTATTTTAATTCAGAACTGAGTCACTCCATCGGGGTTTATGTTTTACAAGATAATCTTCGTTCGCCTGCCATCCGTGACGGCGCTTTTTATCTGGCTGTTAAATTTTCTGATCGTCAAAATGTAAATTATGCCTTGATTGATCTTCCGACGCATATTTTTCCGAGGTTCGTTTTACTTCCGAAAATTGATGATAAACAATATGTAATGTACCTGGAAGACATCATCCGCTACCATCTCAACGATATTTTCAAGGTTTTCCGCTACGAATCCATTGAAGCACATTCGATTAAAATCACCAGAGATTCCGAATTGGATTTTGACAATGATATTGAGTTCAGCCTTTTGGAAAAAGTTTCAAAAAGTTTGGAAGGTCGGCGTAAAGGAGAACCCGTTCGGATTGTTTATGACCGTGAACTTGCTCCCGATACATTGGAATTTCTTATCAAAAAACTAAACATTGATGATTACGACAGCATCAATCCCGGAGGAAAATACCACAATAAAAGGGATTTGATGAAATTCCCGAATCTGGGAAGAAAGGATTTGACTTATGAAAAAATAAGTCCGATTATCCCGTACAGCATTCAAAAATTCGATAATCATTTCGAAGCCATTACAAAAGAAGATCATCTGCTCTTCGTTCCGTACCACGATTATTCGGTTTTCCTAAGATTTTTAAGAGAAGCAGCGATTGACCCAAAAGTTTCAAAAATCAAAATCACGATTTATCGCGTTGCCGCCGAATCACAGGTGATGAGCGCGCTGATCAATGCTGCAAGAAACGGAAAAGAAGTAACCGCCGTTCTGGAACTTCGGGCGAGATTTGATGAAGCCAACAACGTAAAATGGTCCAAACGCCTTCAGGAAGCAGGTGTAAAAGTGATTTTTGGTGTTCCCGGACTTAAAGTTCATTCAAAAGTCGGATATATCGAAAGAAATGAAGAAGAAGGCTATGCGTCTCGTTATGCTTTTGTCAGCACCGGAAATTTCCACGCCGGCACCGCAAAACTATATACTGATTATACGCTTTTAACTTCTAACCCAGAGATTTGTGAAGAAATCTCTCAGATTTTTAAATTTTTCGATGCCAATTATCTGGTTCAATCCTATAAACATTTGTTGGTTTCGCCTCAATCTACCCGAAAGAAACTTATTAAATTCATCAAAAAAGAAATTAAAAATCATAAAAAAGGATTGCCGTCGGGCATCAACTTAAAACTTAACAGCCTAAGTGACAAGGAAATAATTGATAAACTTTACGAAGCTTCATCTGCCGGAGTAAAAATCCGACTGGTGGTAAGAGGTCTTCATTGTCTGATTCCGGGAATAGAAGGATTATCGGAAAACATAGAATCGGTAAGTATTGTAGATAAATTTTTGGAACATCCACGGATTTATTGGTTTGTAAACGGTGGTGAAGACAGGGTTTTCATTTCATCGGCCGATGTTATGGAAAGAAACTTGGATTTCCGCGTGGAAGTCGCCTGCCCTATTTATGACGAAAAGCTCAAAAAAATGGTGCAAGATACTTTTGAAATAAGTTTTCACGATAATGTAAAAGCACGTTATCACGACGCCCATCAAAGTATGACTTACAGAAACAACCATTTGCCTGCCATTCGTTCGCAGTTTGCCACTTATGATTATCTCTACGAAATGAACATTGCCGAAGAAGTATTTGACGAACTGAATGAATCCGAATCAGAAAATCAGAATTAAATGAAAATCAGAAAATTAGCAGCGATAGATATAGGATCAAACGCGATGAGACTGCTCATCAATTATGTATATGAAATCCCCGGTTCCAGGCCGGTTTTCAATAAAACTAGCATCGTACGAATGCCAATTCGGCTTGGAGAAGATGTTTTTACCAACAAAAAGATTTCGGAGAAAAACACCGCACGACTTGTAGATGCAATGAAAGCCTATAAACTGATGATGGACATTTATGGCGTGGAACACTATCTAGCCTATGCCACTTCGGCCATGCGTGAATCTGAAAATGGAAAAGATGTAGTTAATAAGATTAAAAAGCAAGCCGGAATCAACATTGAAATCATTGACGGCAATACCGAAGCTCAACTCATTTTTGCTACCGAACTTCAAAGTTTTGTGTTGGACGGAAATAATTATCTCTATGTGGATGTGGGCGGTGGAAGCACCGAATTGACTTTTATTTCCGATGGAGAAGTGCAATTTTCACAATCATTCCCGGTGGGAACCGTTCGTTTGCTGGAAGGAAAAGTAGAACAAAACGTTTACCCCGAAATGAAAAAATGGATCGAAGAAAACATCCGCAAACACGATGTGGATTTGATTGGTTCGGGTGGAAACATCAACCACGTTTATAAATATTCAGGTGTAAAATTAGGCAAACCGCTTGCGGGTTCTTATTTACGTTCGCGCTATAAAAAAGTTCGGGAAATGTCGTACGAAGAGCGATTACAGGAACTCAATATGAAACCTGACCGTGCCGATGTGGTGGAATATGCACTGGAAATTTATACCAAAGTGATGAAATGGTCAAGTGCCAAAAAGATTTTTGTACCGAAAATCGGGATTTCTGACGGGATGATCCGGTCGTTGTATGAAAGGGTAAGGTAATTTGGATGGATGTTGGGGGTGGGGTGATGGATGTTATTTCCTTGTTTCTAATTCCTGAATTCTTTTATTGAGTTCTTCAATTCTTTTCTCATATTGCTCTATTAGCTTCTCTGATATTTGGTTAATGGTAATATGGGTGTCTGTATTCGTGTAGTTTTGAACTGCCGAAGCATTGTCGCTATTATTTTGTTCCAAACTTTCAGGGCTGAAAAGAATTTCCTCAAATGGAACATCCAATTCCTTACAAATATCTTCAATATGGTGTACCCAAGCTGAAGTTTCTCCCGTTTCTATTCTTGAATAAGCGGAACGCGAAATATTTAATTTATCTGCCATAACTTCCTGTGACAAGCCTCTTTCTTTTCTGATTTGTTTAATTCTTTTTCCGATGTTAGCTTTCATTTTGGTTAAGTGTTTAGGCTATAAATTTAACTGTTTTTCTATTTTGGATAGAATTGATATAAAAATAGGTCAATAATTCCCGAATATCGGGCAAACATTTCTTATAAAATTTTGCAGTTTTACCAAACAAAATATTTTCGCGAAATATTTAGTATGTAATTCTAAGTTTAACGTTTAAAAAAAGGCAATTATGAAAAAAATTATTTTATTAGTGGGCTTTGGCTT
The DNA here is from genome assembly GCA_023388015.1 of Bacteroidota bacterium. Taxonomy (GTDB): domain Bacteria; phylum Bacteroidota; class Bacteroidia; order Flavobacteriales; family Weeksellaceae; genus Moheibacter. Next base: position 3,753 of record JAEWHB010000104.1, on the reverse strand, counting down.
AATGGGAACCTTTGCTTTGGCAAATGAGCCGGTAGAAGCTAACGAAAGAACATTCTCAAATTCGGAAAAAATATGCAGTTGTGAGTTAGAATCTAACGGAACTTGCTATATTACTGTATATTACAGCAATGGGTCTTCACAAACTTATGTCTGGTACAACGTAACTGAAGCATGGTGTGAATGGAAATATAATACAATGGCTTTTGGTACACAATAAAAATAACAAACAAGCACACTATAATCTAAATCTATAGTGTGCTAATTTAAATTTTATAAGGTATGAAAAATGTAATTTTAGTCTTTTCACTATTTCTTGGATTTATAATTTCAGCTCAAGAAAAACTAGTTTATGTTGAGTATGATCATGGTCAATTTGTAAATGGTTTCTCTAATAATGAGGTTTTGATTGCTGGAAGCAACAAAGCCATTTATAATATATTAGAACTTAAATCTATTGAAAATAATTCTGAACAGATGGCTGGGAAAAATATAAAAAAGCTTGATTTCAATAGTATAAAACCTACCTCATTTCATAAATCAAAAAATTCTAATATTATTTATTTTGATGACTATATAGACGATAAACAATATTTTATTAAAGACACTTTACCAAATCTAAATTGGGAACTTCTGCCAGATGAAAAAAAAGAAATTCAAGGGTATGTGTGCCAAAAAGCTAAGCTAAAATACAGAGGAAGTGAATTCACTGCATACTACACGTTGGATATACCAATAAAATTTGGTCCTTGGAAATTTGATGGACTTCCCGGGTTGATTATGGAAATACAATTAGATGACGATAATAACTATTACTGGAAAGCAACAAAGGTAATTTATCCATCAAATGAAGAAGTTAACTTCAAAATTAATAAAGAACTATATAAAAATTCGCTTAGAACTTTTCTAAATGATAAGAAAAAAGACACAGAAGAAAAGCAAAGAATTTTTGATGAGAAATTCGCTGACGGAGCAGTTATTATTCGAAATTACAAACCCGTAGGTCCGGAAAAAGTTTACGAATGGGAAAGTAAAAACTAATAACATTATTATATATTACATTAAAAATAGGAAAATGGGATTACGACTTTTTTCACTTCTGGCCTTTAACTATTTATCAATTACTCTTTTAGCCCAAGAAAAGCTAAAGATTGAATACGAAGTAATTCCCTATTCTGAAACAACAAAAAAAAGTAAATTAGATATTACGTATATAACAAGTAAATTCGAGCTAGTTGTAGAAAAAAGCATATCATATTATCATGATATTCCGATTATCAATAATGAACAAAATGAGAAAGTAGGACAAGGTTTTTCAGCTTCATTTTCGGCTAGTTTAAACCCTGTATACAAAAATACCGAGAATAGAACCTATATGGAAGAAGCTCAAATTGCGGAAAAGAAATATTTGATTAAAGACAAACTACCACAAATTGATTGGAAGATAACAAAAGAAACAAAGGAAATTGCAGGCTATTCGGTACTAAAAGCAACAGCCATACTGTCTGACGAATACAAAACTAAAATAGAAGCTTGGTATTCTCCAAAACTTAATTTCAAAACGGGTCCCGATAAGTTTTGGGGTTTACCCGGTATAATTTTGGAAGTACAGACAGAAATCAATTATGAAGATGGAAGTAAAGAAGGAATGAAATATCTGGCAACTAAAATTGAAGTTTTAAAGTCAAATGAAAAAATCAAAACCCTTAATAAGGGCAAAGAAATAACTCGCGAAAATTTTGATAAACTCCAAATTGATTTTCTCCAAACACAGATGGATATGTATGGTGGCGGTATAGATACAAACTAACTCAAAGAACTCAAAACCGTTCCCGATTTCAATTCGGTTTCTTCCCATTCTTTTTCGGGTTGGCTGTCGGCTGTAATGCCACCGCCCACGTAAATCCATATTTTATCTCGGAAGAATTGTGCGCAGCGAAGATTGACAAAATATTCCTTTGAATTTCCGGTTTCAATTCCTAAATAGCCCGCATAAAAGCTGCGATCGTAACCTTCATTTTTTAGAATAAAGTCAAAAGCTTCTTTTTTGGGAAGTCCGCAAACTGCCGGCGTCGGATGAATTTTCTCCAACAATTCTTCCAAATGGAAGTCCTCCCCTTTTTCGGCAGAAATATAAGTTTTCAAATGCTGAAATTTCCCTGCCTGAATCGTTTCGGGGCCATTAACTCTTAGATTTTGAGTTCCTGTAAAATTATCCACTATGAAGTCCGTTACGATTTGTTGTTCCTCAAATTCCTTTTCAGTCCATTCCGCCAAAGGTTGTTTCGTTCCCGCAAGCGAAACGGTTCGAAGTTGATTTTCTTCCAAACGCAATAAAAGTTCCGGCGTGGCACCCATCCAGGTTTCTGCTCCCGGATTATGCCAGAGATAAACCCAGGCCGAAGGATGGTTTTCTAATAAGTTTTTATAGGATTTAAGTAAATTATAATTCTGATTTTCAACTTGTTTCAGACGGCTGACGACTATTTTTCGGATTTCTGAATTTTTAATTTCAGAAATGGTCTGACGGATTAATTCTTCATATTCTGATTGGGTTTTGGGCTGAAACTGAGGTGCAGAATTTAGATTTAATTCGAAATCAAATTCAAATGCTTCCGAAGGAATAAAAACCGGATTTTCATCGGAAATGGATTTTTTAATTTTGGAGTCAAATGAATACATCAAAAATCGGTTCGAATCAGAATGATCCTGCACATAAAGAAAAACTTCCTTTTCGCCCGGTTTTCTGAACAAAACAAACGGAATTTCCTTTTCTACAGCTGATTTTAATTTATTTGAAAGTTCTGATTTCATTTTTGAGTATCAAGATTTAAGTATTATGTATCAAGACTTTTTTTATTTACCGCTGATTGTTTAAACATTTAAATTCAAAACTTTCAATTTTAAACATAATCATTCGGCACAATGGAAGTCGTAAGGTGGCAATAACAAACCATCTGTCCTTCTTCGTCGCGGATTTCGATTTTTATCAGATGAACTCTGCTTCCTTTTCGTACAAATTCGGCACGGGCGGTAACTATTCCTTCCCTTTTCGGTCGTAAATGGTTGGAAGTCATCTGCATTCCTACCGATTTGAATTTTTGAATATCAATTGAAGTAGCCGACAAAACGCTTCCCACCGTTTCGGCAAGTGCAATGCTTGCGCCGCCGTGAAGGATTCCATAAGGCTGATGAACTTTGGGCGAAACCGGCATCGTCGCTTCCATAAAATCTTCCCCGAAATCGGAAAATTGGATTTCAAGCGTTTCCATCAGCGTGTTGGCACTCATCTGGTTGAGTTTTTCGAGTTTGGCTTGTTTGTCCATCAGAATATTTTTGGGTTATAATTTTCCGGGTATTTCCCTTTGATGTTCAGGTAAAAATTCTGGATTTCGGTCAGCACTTCTTCTTTGGATTTATTTTCCAAATGAATTACTTTGCCGATTCCGGCTATTTTCTTTTCATAATCGCAATAAGCCAATAAAATCGGCACTTCGGCTTTCTGCGCCATATAATAAAATCCGGTTTTCCACTTTTCGGCACGGGAACGCGACCCTTCGGGTGTGTTGAGCATATACAAGCGATCAGCATCTTTTAAAAGTCCAGCAGCATAGTCCACCCTATTGGCACGTTGTGATCGGTCAACTCCGATTCCGCCCAACGATTTGATGAGAAATCCATACCAAGGTTTTGTCCAGGAATCTTTGATGAAAAATTTCAGAGGAATTTCCATTGCCCAAAAGGAAATAATTGTAT
>JAEWHB010000075.1 GCA_023388015.1 Bacteroidota bacterium | reverse complement strand
TTTTCTAATTTTCTAGTTTTGAAGTAGTACCTTTGCCAAAAAATTGGGCTTTTGAGAAATGGTTTCTCAAAAGTTACCCATTAATAATCACTCATCCTGAGCTCTTACCTGCCGTAGGCATGGTGTCTAAGGATTATTAAACATTTTTTATGGCAAATATTGTAGCAATTGTAGGCCGACCTAACGTCGGGAAATCCACATTATTTAACCGACTGGTTCAAAGACGTCAGGCAATCGTTGATGACGTTTCGGGCGTAACACGCGACCGTCACTACGGAAAAAGCGATTGGAATGGCAGTGAATTTACGGTGATTGATACCGGTGGATACATTGTGGGTTCAGATGATACGTTTGAAGTCGAAATCCGAAAACAGGTTGAACTTGCCATCGACGAAGCCAACGTCATTCTTTTTATGGTTGACAATCAGGTCGGACTGACCGATATGGACAAAGAAGTGGCGCAATTACTTCGTAAAAGTGAAAAACCGGTTTTGTTGGTTGTGAACAAAGTGGATACCAATAAAAACCTGGATGACAGCTACGAATTCTACAATTTAGGCGTTGAGAATTTCTTCACGATTTCTTCCCAAAGTGGAAGTGGTACAGGAGAACTACTCGATGAAGTCGTTACGCATTTTGACGAAACGGAACACAAAGATCCATTTGAAGGTTTGCCAAGAATCGCCATCGTAGGTCGTCCAAATGCCGGGAAATCTACGCTGACAAACGCTTTGCTGGGTGAAGAACGAAATATAGTAACAGAAATTGCTGGTACAACCCGTGATTCCATTGAAACACTTTACAATAAATTCGGACATGAATTTGTGCTGATTGACACTGCGGGAATGCGGAAAAAAGGAAAAGTCAGTGAAGACCTGGAATTTTATTCGGTGATGCGAGCCGTACGTGCGGTGGAAGAATGCGATGTTTGTGTTTTGATGATTGACGCTACACGAGGAATCGAAGCACAAGATCTCAATATTCTCTTTTTGGCAGAAAGGAATCGAAAGGGAGTAGTAGTACTTGTAAATAAATGGGATTTGGTCGAAAAAGAAACCAATACCATTAAGCAGTACGAAGCCGAAATCAGAAACAAAATCGCACCTTTTACAGACGTTCCGATTCTTTTTATTTCCGCATTGACCAAACAACGCGTTCACAAAACGATTGAAACGGTAATGACAGTCAATGAAAATCGCAACCGAAGAATCAAAACAAGTAAATTAAACGAACTGATGCTTCCCATCATTGAAACAACGCCACCACCGGCGATCAAAGGGAAATACATCAAAATTAAATATGTTACCCAACTTCCCACACGTACACCGCAGTTTGCATTTTTTGCCAATCTGCCTCAATATGTAAAAGAACCCTATAAAAGGTTTATAGAGAATCAATTGCGAAAGAATTTTGATTTTACCGGTGTGCCGATTGAAGTTTATTTCAGACAAAAATAGATTGGATGCGGGAAGATGGATGTTGGGTGCTTTTTCTTGAACTCAAATTAAATCAATTGTTTGCCGTGGGTGATGAAACTTTAAACAAAAATGGAATACAAAGTTCTGACCGATGATGATTTGAGTTTTTTCCGAAAAACAATCGGAGAAAACAATGTTTTGATTTCAGAATTGGAAAAGTATGCTTCTGATTCGACAGAGAAATTAGAATTTTTTCCCGAAGTGGTTTTGAAACCCGATTCAGCTGAAAAAGTTTCCAAAATTGTCGCCTATTGCAACCAGGAATTGCTTCCCATAACGCCACGCGGAGCCGGAACCGGGCTTACCGGTGGATCGCTCGCCATCAAAGGTGGTGTTTTGATTTCGCTTGAAAAATTAAATCAACTGATTGAAATCGACCAAGATAACTTTCAGGTAAAAGTAGATGCGGGCGTCATCAATTATCAATTACAGGAAACTTTGGCTGAGAAAAATTTATTTTTTCCACCCGATCCGAGCAGCTGGCAAAGTTCATTTATCGGTGGGAATATCTCCACAAATGCAGGCGGAATAAAAGCTGTAAAATACGGCGTGACATCTCATTATGTCTTGAATTTGGAAGTGGTTTTACCCAACGGAGAAATCATCTGGACGGGCGCAAACACATTAAAAAACAGCACCGGACTGAATCTTACGCAGCTCTTTACGGGAAGTGAAGGAACGCTGGGCATCATTACAAAAGCAGTTTTGAAAGTTTTGCCCAAACCTGCTCATGAGGTTTCCCTGCTGGTTCCTTTTCGCAATGCTTTTGAGGCTTGTGAAGCTGTTGCTGCGATTTTTCACGCAGGTTTACATCCGGCGGCAGTTGAGTTCATGGAAAAAAGAGCCATTGATGCGACGGTAGATTTTTTGGGCGAATCCCTGATTCCGATTGAAGAAGATACCGAAGCGCATTTGCTGATTTCTCTGGATGAAAATATAGAAACCGAACTTCAGAAATGTGTGGAAACCCTTTCGGAATTTAATATTGGCGAAATTCTTTTTGCTGAAAATCAAGCAGAAAAAGACCGGGTCTGGCACATCAGAAGAAAAGTGTCGGAAGTCGTGAAACGAAACGGTTATACCATTGAGGAAGATACGGTTGTTCCGAGAGGAAATCTGGCAAAACTTGTGGACGAAATGCACAAATTGGCTGATAGAAACAATTTCAAAGTTGTTTGTTACGGCCATGCAGGTGATGGAAATCTGCACGTTCGGATTAATCATCCGGAATATAAAAATTCTTACAATGTGCCTGAAATTCAGGTTGTTTTGAAAGAATTATTTACAATCGTGAAAGAATTAGGCGGAACCATTTCGGGTGAACATGGAATTGGACTAATTCAGAAAAACTTTTTACCGATTGTATTTAGCGAAGCGAATTTAGAGCTGCAAAAATCAATCAAAAAAACGATTGATCCGAGAAATATCATGAATCCGGGGAAGATATTTTAAATTTGAACAAATTATAAGGTTGATTCTTAAAAATTCTTTTTGGATTATAATATTATTGTGTTTCTGTTTGCCTCTTGGGGCGCAGAAGGTCACAGGAATTGAATTGGACAGTTTGGAACAGAAACTATCTGAAATTCATAAAACTCATCCGGAAGAAGCAATTGAAATTGGAGAATTAATTCTTAATCATTCCGATTCGGAAACCCAAAGAAGTCGTGTGCTGGGATTAATAGCTGTTTCTTATTTTCTTGAAAATGAAATAACTAAATCTACGGAATTGCTTTTTGAAGCAAAATCAGAAGCTGAAAAATCGGGAAACCGCGAATTGATTGCCAAGATGAACGGTTCTATTGCGCATCAATATGTCCAACTTAATTTAAACGAAAAAGCCAAAGTATATTTGGAAAAAGCCATTCAGGAGATTGATCTTCTTGATGAAGGAAGCACAAAATATTTTCTGAAAGGACTTTCTTTTTTGGAAATGGGAAATATCATGTATGATGAGAAAAATTATGAGTCTGCCAATTCGAATTATAAAAAATCTCTGAAACAGTTTCAAACCATAATTGAACCGGGAAAACAAGTTAATTATCATTATAAAAGATCACTTTACAACATCGGAAACTCTTATTTAGCGCTGGGAGAAACAGATTCGGCCGAATGGTATCTCAATAAATCTCTGAGTTTAAAAAACGACGAAAATCCGGAACTTGTTTTCTTTATTTACACCACACTTGCGCAAACTTATGCCGAAAAAGGCTTGTACCAACGCGCGGTAGATTCGCTTCAGGCGATATTGGAAAATCCTCAATTCAAAAATACTGAACTACGTTCCGAAATTTACCTGATTCTTTCAAGGAATTATAAAAGTTTGGGTGATGATCAAAACTATAGTCTTTTTAATGAGAAATACCTTGGGTTAAGTGATTCTCTGAAAGTCAGTAACTTAAAAGCTGTTCACAAGGCATTTGATCAGGAGCAGAAAGAAATGAATTCGGCATTGACAAAAGCTGGAAAACGGAATCAGGTGTTATTGATTTCAGGAGTTATTTTGGTGATTTTGTTTTTAATTATAGTAGTTTATTTAAATTACAAAAGAAAAAAAGAAAGGGATTTGTTCCGGAAGATTATTTCCGAACTGGAAGAAGAAAAAGCTGAGGAATTTAAGGAGAAAGAATCGCAAAAAGATTTGGATTTGTTTGAGCCAAGTCTCATGGAAGAAGAAATGCTTCAGAAATTAAAAAAGTTTGAAGAATCTGAGAAATTTATCCATCCCAATCTCAATATTTCTACGCTTGCCGTTCAGTTCAAAACTAACACAACCTATCTTTCTGAAGTCATCAACAAGTACAAAAAGAAAAATTTCAATGCATATATTAATGAACTTCGGATTCACTTCATATGCGAGAAAATCTATAACCAACCGGAATTTCTGAATTATAAAATAAGTTATCTAGCTGAACAAAGCGGTTTCTCTTCACATAGCGCTTTTGCTACAGTTTTTAAGAATGTTACAGGCATTTCTCCTTCAGCTTTTCTGCGGGAAGCCGCCAAAAGAGAATCTTACAAACCTCAAGCTAATTAAAATTGTAATTAAGTGATTTTCAATGAAATAATTAATTTTTTTGACTTTTAAAATCAAGGATTTTGAAAGATGTTTTTTAGAATTTCTCGCAAGGGCTAATTAGATTTACCACAAAATAAACAGCACAATGAAGAAAATTTTATTTACGGCTATGTTGATTGCAGGAGTCGTTGGTTATGGACAAAACGACGATTGCGCCATTGCAGTTCCGTCGGAAGAAACAGGAAACGGAGGAAATATAACAACGGGTGGCACTTATGAATATGCTTCTGCTACCGATTTTGATGTGGAGCGTGGAACCATTTTTACAGTAAATCAGATAAAATTCCATGCTTTCAAAGGATCTGAAGCACTTGAATATGTGATTGTTAATTTTTGGTCAGAAGTAGGAGGGATGCCGGGAGTGATTTTGCATACTTATGCAAATCTGATTCCTGTTAGTCAGGAGTTCGCCTACACAAGTGGAATTGAAAATATGGATGTTTACCAAATTGTAGTGGATATTCCCGAAACAGAATTCCCACAAGGAAAATATTTCATGGAATTACAAGCTGCGCCCGGTGATGAGATTGCGGTTAGTTGGGAAATTGCCGGCGAATATACCACGAGCGTGGGAAGATTTGATATTTCCAGATTTGACCAGGATCCATGGTTTACAGGATTTTCCTACTATGATCAAGTATTTGAAATGGTTGGGAGCTGTGAATCAACAGGTGAAGAAGAACCGGATTACGGCGATTTCTGTAGTCAGGGAAATGCAGGAAACGAACACGAAACAGGGTTGCGTTTTCCCGCGATTTTAGCTGATGATTTCATTGTGGAAGAAAACACGACCTTTTACCTGAGCGATTTCAAAATGACAACTCTACAATTGGGCAACATCCTAAATGCTGATATTAAAATCAGAAAAGAAGAAAACGGCTTGCCGGGTGAAATTGTTTATTCGGTCAATAACAAAGGCCCCAAAACCGAAAACTTCTTTGGATACTGGCCATTTGATGGATTTCCACTGGATGTCGTAGCTGTAGATTTGGAATTCGAGTTTGATGAGGTGATTGAGCTTACCGCCGGAAGGTATTTTATTGAAGTCAAAGTAACGCCTGTTCCTTTTAGTGATTTCTTAGCTTGGGAAGCAACTTCCGAACCGGGAATTGGTGGAGTTGCGTTGATTTCTTATGATCAGGGAGGAACTTGGGAAGAATCAGATGGGCTTAACCTTGTTTTTGAAGTCAATGGATTTTGTAAAGAAACATTGGGTGTAAATGACATGGATAATTCTGAATTTAATTTTTATCCAAATCCGGTAAAAGATGAACTGACCATTCAATCTAAATCGGATTTGAAAAATGTCTCAGTTTATAACCCTTCGGGGCAGTTGATGATGAATTCAAAATCCAAAAAAATTAATATGAAATCACTTTCGCTAGGTGTTTATATAGTGAAAGCCGAATTGGATAACGGAAAAACAGAAACTTTTAAAATCATTAAAAAGTAGAATTTGTTTAGGATTTAGTTTATAACCCGCAGCAAAACTGCGGGTTTTTTCATTTCAGAATTTAAGAGGAATTGGAATTTCTCTCATCTGAAATGCCTATTTTTACCCTTAAAATAATTCATAGTGCATTTCTTTTTTAATTTCAGCGAAGACATACCGGAAGAATTTTATTCCTCAGAAAACCATCAGCCCCATACCGAATGTTCGGTTTGCGGAAATGGTTTCGGTAACGGTCATTATTTTATCGAAAAAGCATTTCAGAGAACGCATGACAAAACAGAATTTCAACTGAGTTTTGAATATGCAATTTGTGAAAGATGCAAAACCGATATGATGCAGAGTATTTCCAAAGAATCCATGCAAAAAATGCAGGAATTTGCCATGAATATGGGCGGAATGCCACGTCTTGAAAATTCAGAAGATGTGGAAATAGATATGAATTATATGTTGAATCACTGTATTGCAACCGGTAAATCGCTGGACAGTCTCGACGAATACCATCTCGTGGGAATTATGCGCGGAAATAAACTGGTTCAGCTTCCAATTGTTTACGGTGAGCGTTTCATTGAAGAATATTCCGAATTATTGTCAGAAGAAACCAAAGGTTTTTTTGATGATTTCTTTAATAATATTACCGTGCTACCGCCAACTTTGGCCAAACTTCTTGAAGATGAAAAACCCAGAAGACCGGTTTTAATATAGGATTTTCAAATTCCGGATTCGCAATTAAAATATATATCTTCGCAAAATGGTTTACGTCACAGGCGCAACAGGTCTTATCGGAAGTTTTCTTCTGCTCGAATTATCGGCGAGAGGAAAAACTATTCGGGCGATGAAAAGAAAGGATTCTTCTGTTGAGTCGGTAAAAAATTTATTCCTTGAGTTTTCAGATTTGGAATCTTTTGAGAAAATCGAATGGGTTGAGACCGATTTGCTGGATATTCCTTCACTTTCCCAGACTTTGGAAAATGTTGAAACCATTTACCACACGGCCGCAAGCGTGGGATTTGATGACCGATTGAGGAAAAACATTCAGGATGTCAATGTAACCGGAACAGAAAATTTGGTGAATCTTACCATTGCAGCCGACATTAAAAACTTTGCTTACATCAGTTCTGTATCGGTTTTGGATGAATCACCCGGCAATCCGGTAATAACGGAAGAATCCGGTTGGGATTCGCAACGGGTTCATTCTGAATATGCGATTTCAAAGAAAAAAGGCGAAATGGCGGTTTGGAGAGGTTCTCAGGAAGGATTGAATGTAGTGGTGGTTCATCCTTCGGTAGTGATTGGAAGCTTAGATGGAACGCGCGCAAGTGAAAAAATATTTGAGCTCGCGAGGAGAAAAAAAGCTTATGCTTCGGCAGGACTGACCGGATATGTGGATGTCCGCGATGTGGTATATTCCCTGGCGGAACTTGTTGAGAAAAAGCTATTTAATCAAGCCTACCTACTCACATCTGAAGATAAAACTTTTGTGGAAATTTTTAATTTTTTGAGAAAAAGATGGAAGCTTGGGAAAACCAATCTTTTGTCGGAAAGGAAGTTGAAATTTCTGAGGTTTGTTTCACAATTGAGCCGGATTTTTGGCGGACGATATATGAGCAAATCGAGTTATCACGCGCTTACCGGAAAGTCGAAGTATTCCAATAATAAAATTAAAGATGCATTGGGAATCAGCTTCCGGGCGGTTGAAGAAGCCTTGGTTTTTCATGGTGACCGGTATTTAAAAACTAAATCAAAAGACAATCAATAATTTCTTTCATGGAAGAATTCAAATCAAAATTAAATTCAGAAAAATATACTATTTCGGGAATTGTTTCGGCGAAATGTCCGTCCAATATTGCACTGATCAAGTATTGGGGAAAGCGCGATGTGCAGATTCCGATGAATCCTTCACTGAGTTTTACGCTGAATGAAAGCAATACCCAAACCGAATTGAAATTCAAACCCAGTGAATCGGGCCAATTTCAATTGAAAGTCTTTTTGGATAATGAACTGAAACCTGATTTCGCTCCGAAAATCATTACATTTTTCAATCGGATTGAAGAGTTTATGCCTTTTCTGAATCAATTTGAATTCGAAATAAATACACATAATACTTTTCCGCACAGCAGCGGAATTGCTTCGTCAGCTTCCGGAATCGGTGCATTGGCATTGTGTCTGACCGAAATGGAAAATCTACTGGGGGGAAATCTCAGCGAAACGGAAAGGCTTAAAAAAGCATCCTTTTTGGCGCGTTTGGGGTCGGGGAGTGCATGCCGTTCGGTTTATCAGGGCATTACGGTTTGGGGCGAAACCGCGGCAGTCGAAGGTAGTTCAGATTTGTACGCTGTTCCTTATCCGTATGAAATCCATGAAAATTTCAGAAACTTCCAAGATACAATTTTGCTGATTGAAGAAGGGGAAAAAGAAGTTTCGAGCACAGTCGGACATCAACTGATGGAAGGACATCCGTATGCAGAGAGAAGATTTGAGTCTGCAGAAGAAAATCTGAAGAGACTGATTTCGATTTTGAAAGAAGGCAATCTAGAGGAGTTCGGAACAATTGTGGAACATGAGGCTTTGAGTCTGCATGCGATGATGATGACTTCCAATCCTTATTATATATTGATGAAGCCCAATACGCTTCAAGTAATTGAAGAAATCTGGAAGTTCAGAAAAGAAACCGGACTTCCCTTGTACTTTACACTTGATGCGGGTGCCAATGCACACTTGCTTTTTCCGGAAAAAAATAAGGCAGAAATAGGTGATTTTATCGATGAAAGGTTGAGAAATTACGCAAAACAGGGCAAAATGATCAAAGATTTTTCAATTTAACTATTTTATTAAAAAGTTTTGATTATTTTCGTGAATTGAAAAATTAATTTTAAATAAATAGTTATGAAAAAACTTTCTATTCTTTTGATGGGAATTGCATTTTCGACAGGATTTGCACAACAAACAATTACACACTCAAATGATACTACTACGGTATTATCTCCTCACGCTGTAACTTGTGGAACACAAGGTGTTCATACTAGTTTTAACGAGTTCAGCCGTAGCTTTGTGTTGGCAGATTTCGGAATCACCGATGATTTTAATGTAACTAGCGTTGGTTTTGGAGTAGAGAACATTACTGGAGACCTTCCTTTCACTGTAAGACTATCAACTACTAATGATTATCCTTGGGAAGCATTAACAGAATTGCATAATGAAACTGTTACTTTGACGCCAGCAGATGTTATGACTGTTGTTGAGCATACTTTTGCTGCACCAGTAAACGTACCAGCCGGATCTGAATTAGTATTCTCTTTTGAAGCTGATGGTGAGCCTGTAGGTATTTCTTGGTATCCTGCATCTAATGACGCAGGTGAAACGGATTTTTCCTATATCAAAGCTGAAGCATGTGGTATAATTGAACCATCTACAATGGCTTCTATTGGTTTTGATGATGTACATGTTATCATGACAATTACAGGAGAAACATCTATGGGAACAGTTGAGTTAAATTCAAGAGCTCTTTCTGTTTATCCAAATCCTACAACAGATATGATCAACATTGCTTTGAAAAATGGAGAAACTGTTGAGAGCATCGAAATCGTTAACTTAGCTGGTCAAAGCGTATTTGCTTCAAAAGCTACTAGTTCTGCTAACGTTGCTTTCTTGCCTGCTGGTGTATATGTTGTTAAAGCTAAAGACAACAAAGGTGTTACGCACGTAAGTAAGATTATCAAAAAATAATTGAATTTCAATTACTAATAGTTAAGCCATCTCGGTTGAACCGAGATGGCTTTTTTATTTCTCTGAACTTAGTAATTTTGACTTTGATTCATCTATAAACCCATAATCAATTAGCAGTAATTGAATTCTAAAAGTTATTAATCGGGTAATAGGGAAGAATCGTCCTATAGATTCAATTATTCAGAAGACTTATGGCCCACAGAAATCTTTCTTGTTTTGGCGTAATGAATAGCCGCATTCAGTTCAAAGCCAATCATGATTAATAAGACATTGATGTAAACAAAAATCATCATAATCATCACCAATCCCACAGAGCCGTACAACAAATCATAATAATTAAACTTTTTGATGTAGTATTGGAAACCCATCAGCGTTACAAAGAATAAAACCGTCGCCATGACAGCACCGGGCGCTACGTTGCGAAATCTTTGTTTCACATTGGTTCCATAATAATACAGCATCACAAGCGAAGTGAAATAGAAAAGTGATGCCGAAGCAAAATTCAGTACACTGATCATAGTGGGAACTTCCAGAAAAGCACCATATTCTTCAATATACCGCCAGATGAAAGTCGTGTAGTAAGTAAGAATTAACTGTGCGATAATGAAAACCACGAAAAATAAAGTCAGAATGATAGAAATAAATCGGTTGTGAATGCCTTTTCTACGCTTGGCGTATCCATAATGTGAGGCATTGAAACCATTGATCATCACCGTGATTCCGTTTGACGAAAGAAGAATCGTAAGGATGATGAACAAAGAACCAATGCTTCTTCCGCTTTTCCCATCGGCCGTTTGGGAAACATAACCGATGACCTCATTGGTAATTCTTTCAGGTAAAATCCGTGGAATAAATTCCGAAAACAACAAAGTCTGGATTTCCTGATAAAGCGGTGCATAGGGCAAAACACTGAATAAAAACAAAAGAAATGGAAAAACACTGAAAAAAAACGCCCAGGAAACCGCTCCCACGCGCAAAGCGAAAATCCGGTTGGAAATTCCTTTCATCAAATAACCGATCAAAGCAT
>JAEWHB010000070.1 GCA_023388015.1 Bacteroidota bacterium | reverse complement strand
GAATTTAAAAATCAAAAATTATGGACTTGTATATTTTAAATTCAGACACCGAATATCCGGGATGTTATTTTGTAGTTGACAAGGAGGCTATGTCGGTCAAAACGACCATCGACCCGGAATTTGGGGTGGAAAGTGTGCCTTATAAAAGAATTCACGAAAAAGAAGAAGAACAAATTTTGAATCTTTACAAAAAAGGCGGCGCCCCGGAATGGGAAATCAATTTTGGAGGAGAAAAAGACTTCTACATCGCACAACTTCGCAAATGCGATCTTTTCTAAATGATCCACTAATTATCGCCCGATAAAAATGGCTCTAAGAAATAAGATAATAAAACCATTTTCAGTTTTATAATTACACATAAAATTTATCATCTTATTCGCTTAGTTTAAACCAAAATTTATCGGGCTTTTTTTATTTCTTCCGCTCAGGTTCTATGATTCAGGTCATAAGTTAGTGCTTGTCTGAATGATAAATTTGATTAAGTTTTAATCAGACAATTATGTTCAGAGATGGAATTTTAAAAAGTTTATGGCAGGATGAAATCGTACGGGAAGAAAACGGTACGCTCAAAGATGAATTATACGATGTGGTGATTGCCGGAGCCGGAATTTCGGGATTGAGTTGTGCCATTAAATTACAACGAGCCGGGCTGAAATGTATAGTGCTCGAAGCAGAAAACATAGGATTTGGAACGACCGGAGGAACCACCGCACATCTCAATACTTTTTTTGATGCGGCTTATGACCAGGTAATTCGGGATTTTGGTTTGGAAGCAGCCAAATTATTGGCGAATTCAGGCAAAGAAGCCATTGAATTTATTAAATCCAATATTTCTGATTATCAGATTGATTGTGATTTTGAGCACAAAGAAGCTTTTCTTTTTGCGACCGATGAAAATCAGGCAGATGCTTTGGACAGCCTTTGTTCGGCCACACAGGAAGTAGGCTTGCCGATGGAATACACCGACACAATTCCATTTCCGATTTCTTTTGTAAAAGCGGCAAGAATCAGTGGTCAGGCGCAATTTCATCCTTTGAAATACATAAAAGGACTTCGGGATAAATTTATAGAATTGGGCGGAAAATATAGGCGCAAATGTCGGGTTACGGATTATCAGAACGAAGGCGCAAGTTTTGAAATCTCCACCACGCTGGGGCAATTGCGAGGGAAAAATCTTATTTATGCAACCCATACACCACCGGGTGTAAATCTTCTGCATTTTCGGAATATTCCCTGGCGAAGTTATGTAATGGCGGTGGAACTCAAGCATGATAATTATCCGCGCGCTTTGGGTTATGATATGGAAGATATTTACCATTATTACAGAACCCACACCATTGAAGGAAAGGATTACCTAATTGTAGGCGGAAAAGATCATAAAACCGGAACCAAAATCAAAACAGAAGAAAACTTCGATTTGTTGGAAACTCATATCCGAACGAATTTTGATGTGAAAAGCATTCCTTATCGCTGGTCGAGTCAGTATTTTGAACCTGTGGACGGATTGCCGTACATCGGCCGGATTCCGGGCGGTTCTGACAATGTTTTTGTTTGTACAGGGT
Organism: Bacteroidota bacterium; assembly: GCA_023388015.1. GTDB lineage: Bacteria > Bacteroidota > Bacteroidia > Flavobacteriales > Weeksellaceae > Moheibacter. The sequence goes on along the minus strand of JAEWHB010000070.1, from coordinate 15,614 downwards.
ATAATGGAAACGGAATGATTTTCGGTACGATGGCCGGAATCCTGATTCCGGATTTGATCTTGAAAAATGAAAGTCCGTACGAGAAACTCTTTAATCCCAGAAGAGTAAAACCCATTGCCGGATTTAAGAAATTCGTTTCACATAATACCACAGCGGTTTCTTATTTCATCAAAAATCAATTGTCAATTACTGATACAGAAAAGTTGGAGAACCTTCCGGTAGGACAGGGAGAAATTGTTGAAATCGACAAAAGTTCCTATGCCGTTTACAAAGAATTGAATGGCGAATGTCATATTCTGGAAAACAATTGTACGCATGCAGGTTGTTCGGTGGAGTGGAACCAATCAGAAAAAACCTGGGACTGTCCCTGTCATGGATCGCGGTTTGGAATTCAGGGCAATGTTTTGACGGCGCCGGCTGTAAATCCACTTACGAGGAAACATTTGCCGGAAGATTAGCATCAGAAATTTAAAAAATCAGCATGAAAAGAAAGTTTTTGATTTTTCCGTTTCTACAAGGATTTTATTTTCTGTTAACCGTTGTATGGCCATTGATCGATATAGAAAGCTTTATGAAAGTGACCGGGCCGAAGGTCGATACCTGGCTGGTGGTCACGGTTTCCTGGTTATTGCTCCCCTATACACTCATTGCTTTGACCGCCGCGTTTAATTGGGTGAAAATCAATAAACTTCTGATTTTTGTAATGATCCTAGTTTCGCTGGCGCTGGCCGGTGTTGAATTTTATTATTATTTGATGGGGAGAATCCGTTGGGTATATGCGGCGGACGGCGTTTTGCAATTAATTTTTGCCGGATGGTGGAGCAGGGAATGGATGAAGCAAAATTCAGTCAAATACATAAAGTCCTAATGATTCTCAATGCGTTTATTCGTATAATTTCACTGCTGATTTCAGTTTGTTCTGGACTTCATCGGCCAAGGATTGAGGTTGTAAAACCTGAATGAATTCGCCGTGGTAAAGGATTTCAGTAATGAAATCATAGGTAGGAACAAGTTTTAATTTTACGGTCATTTCGCCGGGTTTTGCATTTTTATCTTCCAGAATTTCCTGCGAACGGTGCAAGGGCATAGTGCGGATGTAATTTCCTTGATTATGAGTGAATTTCAAGATGATTTCTTCTGGTTTTTCTTCACCCGGTCTCACGATTCCGAAACAATCTTTGAAATGTTCTTTGGGCTGAATATCTTGCGGAAATTGAAATTTAATTGAGGTAAATTCCAGTCCGTAAAGGCGGTCGAGACCAAAGGTGCGGAATTCTTTTCGGTTGAGGTCATAAGCAAAAACATACCATCTTTTACGGAATTCTTTCAAAAGATAAGGTTCCACCGTGCGCAATTCCACGTCTTCTTCGTAAAACTTTTTATATCGGAAGCGAATCTGAATCCGGTTTTGAATGGCGTAAATAAGTCCGCTTAGAAACTGGGTTCCATCGGGTTTTCGGGTATCAAACTGAATGAATTCGGAAATGGACTGATTGAGGTTGAGCACCTGAAAAATATCGAGTGCTTCAAACATCCTTTCGCTGTATTCATCCTGATGGTCTTCGGTGATTTTATAAACTTTCCGGGAGCGGTCAAATTCGATCAGGATGCTGTAAAGAGCATCAATTTCTTTGAGATCGCGCTGAAAAGTTCGTTTAGAAATATGGAAATTCAGTTCCTGAAGTTCGGATTCGGATTCGAGTTTTTCCTGAATTTCTTCGAAAGACGAAGGTTTGGATCTCAGTTTCTGGATGATGATGCGGTGGCGAGCCAATGTTTCTTGTTTGGACATATTGTTTTAGTTTTTTGAAGTTCGCAATTCTTTTCAAATCTAAGCATTTAGAGCGACGAATTATGTCGTTTCGATTTTCCGTTTGAAATATTGTCCAAAATTTACTTCTAAAAAATCAATTTGTTGATCCAATCAATTTCATCCTGATTGATGGAATGTCCAAAATTTTCATAGACTTTCAGGGTTACATCGGCATTCATTTCTTTGAGCATTTTTTCGGTAGCATAAACTCGTTCGATGGGAACGTGAAAATCGGGATTGCTCGTTCCGATGAAAACCGGAGTTTCTTGGAAATCTCCTTTGTAATTAGATGAATTTATATCTTCGCCAATGAGTCCACCGATGATGGCTGCTGCACCCCCGTATTTCTGCGCATTCCGGCTGATGTATTCCAAAAGCAAACAAGCACCTTGGGAAAATCCAAAGAAATAAATATTTTCGGATTTGATTCCAGCTTCCATAGCGGCCTGAACGGTTTCTCCGATGTTTTCCAAAGCCGAACTCAGCCAGGGGTCATTGGCCTCGACGGGCGCCATAAAAGAATGCGGATACCAAGTGCTGTTGGTGGCTTGGGGAGCCAAAATGGCAAATCCGTCCAGATTCAGATATTGGGAAATGCCGATGATGTCTTCGGAATTACTGCCACGTCCGTGGATCATAATCAGGGCTTTTTCGGCGGTGTTCAGTTCCGCTCCGGCGGTTTTTATGTTGAGAATATGTTTCATTTTTTTAATTTAAATCGGGTAATAAATTTTCAATTTGCGTTCTTGCGGGTTCATATTTTTTTGGAAGTTTCAGGGAATTTCCGAGTTCTTCCAAAGGTTCGTCAATCGTAAATCCTGGGTTATCGGTGGCGATTTCGAAAAGCACTCCGCCCGGTTCTCTAAAATAAAGCGAATAGAAATAATCGCGGTCAATTTTGGGTGTAATATTCAATCCGGCCGAAAGGATTTTCTCACGGAATTCCATCAGAATATCGTCATTCTTCACCCGGAAAGCAATGTGGTGATTGGTTCCGGCAGAATTGATACCGCGTTCGGCAGTCGGATCTTCGAGAATGTCGATAAGATTGGCAGTTTCGATGGCGTCGGTGGCGAAACGATATCGGTTTCCGTCTTCTTGTTGAAGTTGATAGCCGAGCAAGTCGATGAGGACTTTGGAAGTTGCATCGGCATTGTTCAAAGTGAGAGTTGTGGTATAAAAACCTTTGGTGGCAAAGTCGGAAGAGATTTCTTCGGTCGTCCAAACTTTGCGGTTGTCAGGTTTTTTTGGTTCCACGAATTCCAATTCCAGTCCGTCCGGATCTTGAAAGGAAATCATTTTTTCGCCCAGGATTTCACCTTCTTTGTAGTCGATGTTGAAAGCTTTCAATCGGTTTTTCCAGAATTCAAGGGCTCCTTGTGGGACTGAATAAGCGATATGAGTTGCCATTCCGGCGCCGTTTCGTCCGGGATTGATTCCTTCCCAGGGAAAGAAAGTCAGAAGGGTTCCGGGGTCGCCGCCTTCATTCCCGAAATAGAAATGATAGGTTTTGGGGTCATCGAAATTCACGGTTTTTTTGACGAGTCGCTGTCCTAGAATCCGGGTATAAAAATCGAGGTTTCTTTTTGCATTTCCCGCAATAGCGGTGATATGGTGTAATCCTAATATTTTGTTTTTCATGATGATATGTTTTATTACAAAGTTAGGGGATAGGGGTGAGGTGTGTGTTGATGTAGATTAAGAAATGTTCGGTTCGTAATTCGTAATTCGTAATTCGTAATTCGAAACTCGAAATTCGAAGTTCGAAATGACGTTTCTAATATCCCGCAGAGCGCTGATTTTCGCTGATTTTTTTGGGGATGATTCTCAGGGGATTCACCCTTTAGGGCTGGGGTAAAAATTTCCGGAAATAGACTAACATAATCTCTTTCCCTTGACCTCATTGGCTTAGCGTAAGGCTTTGAAAAAAAGCATTAATACATAATACATTTTAGGTCAAGCGAAAACCCGCAGATAGCGCTGATTATCGCTGATTTTTTTGGGATGATGCTCTGGGAAATTACCCTTTAGGGCTAGGGGTGAAAATTTTCGAAAATTGACGTACTTCCATCCTCCATCCTCCATCCTCCATCCTCCATCCTCCATCTTCCCGCATCCATCCATTCCTAATAACATTATTCTTAAATTTCGAAATTATTTCAGCTATGTTGAATTTTCTTCCGAAAAATTATAAAACCATCATCCGGCTGGCCTTTCCGATTATTCTGGCCAATGCTTCGGCTCCTTTGCTGGGGCTTGCCGATACCGCTGCCATCGGACAAACGGGCGATGCCATTGACCTGGGTGGTGTGGCGTTGGCGACTTTGGTATTCAGTTTTGTGTATTGGGGTTTTGGTTTTTTGCGTATGGGAACCACGGGATTCATTGCACAAGCAAGGGGGGCGAAAGACCATCAGGAAGTGCTCACCGTGCTTTATCGGTCAGTACTTTTGGGGTTGAGCATCGGGATTTTGCTCATTGTTTTGCAGACTTTTATTTTGAAATTGGCGACGGTTTGGATGAGTGCGAGCGATGAGGTAATTGCTTTGGTGGGCGAATATTTCCGGGTTCGGATTTGGGGTGCGCCTGCGACTTTGATTACCTATGCATTGTTGGGCGGATTCATTGGATTGGGAAAAACCAAAGAACTTCTCTGGGTGCAATTATTGCTCAACGGCGTGAACATCGGTCTGAATGTCCTTTTTGTGGTGGGTTTTCAAATGGGGATTAAGGGAATTGCGGCAGGAACGGTGATTGCGGAATACATCGCTTTGTTTTTTGCTTGGTATTTGCTGAGCAATCGTCTGGAAATTCGCCGTCCTGTTCAAGAAATTAAACAATTATGGAATGTCATTTTGGAACGAAGTAAAGTTGTGGCTTTGTTCAAAGTGAACGGTGATATTATGATTCGGACTTTTGCCCTTTTGGCGGGATTTGCCTGGTTTGCCGATCAGGGTGCACAGTTTGGCGACAGCATTTTGGCGGCCAATCATGTTTTGCTTCAGTTCGTTTCGTTATCGGCTTTCTTTCTGGACGGATATGCCTATGTGATGGAGATGCTGAGCGGAAAAACCATTGGTGAGAAAAATCTGAAGGAATTTAAATTTCACTTAAAGGATTCTACCATTATCGCCGGTGTGACGGCTTTCTTTTTGGGTTTTTTCTTTTATGCACTCGGGCCTTATTTCATTCCACTTTTAAGTCAGGACGGGGAAGTTCAGGCCATCGCGAAGGCGCATTTGCTATTTGCGGGGATTTATATTCTGTTTTCCTTTGTGGCTTTTCAGTTGGACGGTGTGTTCATCGGGGCGACTCAAAGCCGTGAAATGCGGAATGCTTCGATTATTTCTCTAATTTTCTTTGTGGCAGCGAGTTTTATCCTGACGGATTATTTCGGGAACCGCGGATTATGGCTCTCGTTTATTTTCTACGTTATCGTCAGAGGAATTAGTCTGGGGCTTTATTTGCCGAAATTGATTCGGGTGAAGTTTCCAAAACTTATTAATTGAACCCATAAGATGGAAAATAAAAAAACCTGTCAAGTTTTGATTTTTGACAGGTAATTGAATTATAAATTCTGCATTAGTTAATTATCACTTTTTTGGTTGTAAAGCCTGATTCGGTTTGAATCTGAACGAGATAAAATCCTGGCTGAAGTCCGCGAACGTTTATTGTTGTGTTTGTGTTAGCGACTTTTTGTGAAGAAACAACCTGACCATTTGAACTGATTAACTGAATTCCTAAAATGTTCTCACCATTATGGGTTTTGATGTTTAAAATCTCTTTGGCCGGATTGGGATAGACATCCATCGAAAGGGCATTGGCAGGTGAGTCTATGACCGACATTTCACCAGAAGAGAAGAACAGCGTTATGTTGGGCGTGTACCAAACATTGTAACCTGACGGCGGATTCATAGCATCGTAGGGTTCCTGTGCTCCGTCGATCATTCTCGAATAAATCGGTTCTTCATGGTAAGTGCTGATGAAAGTTGACCACAAAATCTGTTCGGAATAAGTCTTGTTTGAATATACAACCAGATTTCCACCGGTATATTCGTAAGGCGTATCAAGCTGAATGTAATGTGAATTAAAACCTTTTCTAAAATCCATCAGTCCGTCATATACCAATGTGAAAGAAGCAGGATTTACCCAATCATTTGATAAGTCTGTCTGATCTGTTTCGGCCAGATAAATCTGAACCGGAACATCCTGAATATCTTCATCGAACTGGCTATTGTATTGGATTCCCGTTAAGGCTGCTGATTCTTCTACCTGACCGATGTCCTGAGATAAATAAAGCGTTTGGGATAAGCTATTCAAATTGAAAAAGTTATAAGGAATGGCATGCTGTAAAGGATAAGAGCCACTTCCGATCTGAACGTTCTCAGTATCCTGCGCCAAAACATTTACCAAAAGGTTGTTGGAATCGTTATTTTCCGAATCCTGGTCTTGTGCCAATTCAACAGTTGCATAGATAGTTTGAGCTCCCATATCGGAAGCATCTGGTGTCCAGGGAAAAATATAAAATTTCTTTTCAGTAAAATTGATTTCCTCTCCGGGTAAAGAAGCAAGTTCCTCACCTTCCTGGTTTTTAAGTTTCACCGTATAATTGGTTTGAGTAAGTTTTCCGCCATTTTGAACTTCAGCGACGAAAGTCGTTTCAATTCCGGCATTTGGAGTGGTATTTCCCATGATATTGGAAATCAATAAATCATTGTCCATCGCTGATTCCACTATAAGATCATCAATTGCCCAACCGTTTATTCCCATATTATTGCCTTCGAAACGGAAAGCAATTTGCATTTCGGTAGCGCCGTCTGGAGCTGTGATGTAATAGGCAAATTCGTCTTGTGGAATGTTCAATAATCCCAGTAATTGTTCCCATAGTGGTTGCCAGGAGGTTCCACCGTCAAAAGTCACGTCCATCCCAATGGTTTCGCCCCAATCGCCGGCGTAATTGATCAAATATTGTTTGTATTTTACCAATAATTGGCTATGTCCTTCCAAGGCGATGACCGGAGAAATCAGGCGGCTGAGTCCAGCTTGCATTCCATATCCCATATACAATTCAGGAGCGGTTCCACCGGAAATTTGGGAATTGTTGATCGACCACTCAGGTGGTTGTTCCGCGTCGATTGTCCAATTTGACGGTAAAGGACCTGGCGTATAATCGAAATTCTCGGTGAAAAGAATTTCTTGAGCTTGGACCATCCCTTGGAACAGGAAAAGAGCAGGAATAATTTTCAATAAAGTAATAAATTGTTTCATGTGATTTTTTTAGATATTCTAATTACAAATTAACTTTAGAATAAGAAACCTTGCAATTGGGGATTCATGCTAATTTTTGGGAGAACGCATTAAGTGCTGCCACTTAATTTTAATTTGGCGCCCTAGAATGGAGCGCGGAATTCATTATTAAGTTTCATATTTGTAAGGATTTTTAATAAATGAAAGAGACCCAACATAAAAATAAGAATATGGTGCGGAAGTTTTTATTTCTAAGTTTCCTTTCCGTTGGGTTTGTCTTTTTATTGAATTCCTGCGATTCAAGGAATCAAAAAGCAGATGCTGAAGTGGATGAAAGGTACCAGCAAGATTTTGAAGAAATTTATAAACTGATTTATGAAGATCCTGCTTTGGCCAGAGAAAAATCCCGTGAAATTCTGGACGGCCTTGTAGCAGAAGATAAAAAGCCACGTATCAAATCCCTGAAATACATCGGCTCGTCCTATGCGTTGGAAACGAAATATCCGGAAGCTATAAAATATTACAATGAAGCTCTGGGCCTCGCCGAGGAAATTGAGGATCATTTTGAAATGGGTAATCTCAACAATAATCTGGGGACGATATACAATGAATTCGGGAATTATAATTCGGCCTATATTTATTTTATCACAGCATTGGATCAATATAATTTGGCAGGAAATAAAGAAAAAAGAAGCGGAACTTTGAATAATATAGGTTTGACTTATCTTAATTTGGGGAATTTCGCAAAGGCCCTTAGTTATTTTGAGCAGGCACTGGAAACAATGGAAATCCGGGATCCGATTATGCGATCTACTATTCTGAATAATATAGCCATCTGCAAGGTCAATTTGAAAGAGACAAAGGAAGCAATGGAAATTCTGGATCGTTCCATTGAGCTTTCAGAACAAGCCAATAATCAGTACGGACTTTGTATTTCTTATCAGATCAAAGGGAATTTTTTGCTGGCTGAAGAAAAAAAAGAAGAAGCATTTATTGCCTATCAGAAAAGTTTGCAGATTGCAGAAAACGCTGATTTGTTTCACCAGACAGCCGTTTCCAAAACAGGCATTGCGCGTGTTTTGCTGAATCAGAATAAATCAGACGAAGCTTTGAAAATTGCGGAAGAAGTAATGAAAATGGCCGATGAAAAGAATAGTCTGGTACTTCAAACCGATGCGCACCGGTTGCTGGCCAGCATTTATCAGACTAAAGGAAAGTTTGAAAAAAGCCTTCTTCATTTTCAGAAACATATAGAAGTTAAAGAAGAACTGAACAATAATTCTGTTGTCAATCAGATTTACGATGTAGAGCTTAATCATCTGAATCAGCTTAATAAAATGCAGCAATTGGAGCTTGATAAAAAGGAGCTCGCCATTCGTAATAAAAATAATCTGTTGTTTTTTGTTTCGTCGTTATTTCTGCTTGGTCTGGCCGGACTTTATCTTGCATATCGAAATCATCGCAACAAACAAAAAGTCAAACTGCAATCCACGATTCTGGAATTAACCAAAAAGAAATCAAATGCAGCGATGGAAGCCGAAATTGTGGAAAGAAAACGAATCGGTCGCGAGCTTCACGATAGTTTGGGGTATCTTCTTTCACTTGCCGGACTCAATGCCAGTGTTTTGCAAAAGCGAAAGGATATTTCGGAAGAAAAGAAAGCCGAATTGCTGAATTCGCTGATGGAAAGCATTGATGATGCTTTTGAAGAGGTTCGGAATATATCTCATAATCTCGCTCCGTCCTTGCTTTCTGAACAAGGTCTGAAAGGTGCGCTAAAAAGTATCGCGGATCGGGTCAACCAAAGCAATAAACTCAAGATGAGTTTTGAAACATTCGGATTGAATCAAAAACCGGATGGATTGACCGAAAATGTGCTGTACAGAACCATTCAGGAAATTGTAAATAATACCATCAAACACGCCGAAGCCGGCGAATTATTTATTCAGATTGCTCAAGATACCAACCAGATTACCCTTTTGGCAGAAGATAATGGAAAAGGATTTGATGTCAACCAATTGAAAACGGGTTCCAGCTTTGGTTTGTCCCATATAAAATCCTGGGTTGAAAATCTGAATGGAAATATTCACATAGATTCCAAAGCGGGGAGAGGAACCATCATCAGTATTTTAATTCCAAAAGAGAAAACAGCATAATATGTCCAAAGAACAGATAAAAGTTTTAATTGTTGACGATCACCAACTTATGATTGAAGGTCTGAGGTCTTTGCTTGAAGATGAAGAAGGTATTGGTTCTGTTGCAGGCGCCAATTCGATGGAAGAAACCCTGACGTTTTTGGAAAAGAATCAGGTGGATGTAGTCCTGATGGATATCAATATGCCGGAAGTTTCGGGAATTGAAATCACCCAAAAGATCAGGGAAAATTATCCGGCTACCAAAGTGATTGCGTTGACGATGCATGATGATATTTCCATCATCACCCGAATGATCAAAGCCGGAGCCTCTGGTTATGTATTGAAGAAAACCAATATGAATGAGGTGATCGATGCGTTGAAGATTGTTCATGCCGGTGGGAAATATTTGAGTATGACCACGCAGAACATCATTATGGATAATCTCATGAGCCCCGATGAACTGATGGATGGCAAAGAAGAAAGTAAGCCGGTTTTATCAAGCCGGGAACTGGAAGTTCTCAAGCTTATCGCCAAAGAATACAGCAATGAGAAAATAGGTGAAAAACTATTTATCAGTGAAAGAACGGTGGAAGCACATCGCCGTAATATTTTTATCAAAACCAAGACAAAATCCATCGTGGGACTGATGAAATATGCCATAAAAGAGGGTTTGATTCCGATTCATCCGGAGAAGTGATGATGTGTTGGGTGTTGAGTGTTGGGGGCTTGTAATCAATAATAGTATGCTTTGAGAAGGATTAATTTGTCGCAGTTTTCATACACTATCCATACTTTATCTATGCTTTATCTCTGCTTTATGGGTACACTATCTATACGTGAAATTTCCCGGTTGTTGTCAATCGATTTTATTCTGCTTAAATCTGTAAGCCACTTATGTATTTAGATTTATTCAAAACGATTTATCTAAAAAAGACGAGCCTTTTGCGATGAAATGAAAAAATGCCCGATTTGGTATAAATACCCATCTCTATTAGAAGAAGCAGTAAGAATAATTGACGAAATCTTTTCTTTAGTTGAAATAAAAGAAAAGAAGCATCAACATTTCCAGGATTTATTAGGAGATGTATATGAATATCTTTTACGTGTAACAAACGAAGCGGGTAAGAATGGTCAATTTAACCCCAAGGCATATTATTCAAATGATGAGTGAATTGGTTGCTCCGAACATTGATATTGAAGATACAAAAATTTGTGAGGTTAGTTGTGAGTTATCGGGTAACCTTAACAAAGCCCAATCGAAATAATTGTATCTTTGTAGTGATGACGAAAAGGAAAAACCATATCAAAATTTTCAAACGTATCTTATTGATATGGTTGGTTCTGTTTTCGTTAAGCCCTTGCACGGTTAAAGAAGCATTGGTTCCGGTAACGGCGGATTATTCCAAACCGCTGAACAAGTCAAAAACAACTGCTCCCATAGGTTGTTCATATGTACAAAGTGAAAACCTGCAAATTTCGGTTGTAAAAAAATCGAAAATTAATAGACTGGTCGAACCTGTTGATTTATGCAATCATCATTATTTTGCGGAACATTCTGCTAAAGCTGATGACCATTACTCAAAAACCTCTTCGGGCCACAGTCCACCAAAATATATTTTATACAAACGGTTGAAAATTGATATAGCGTAATTTTTCTCTCGCATTATATCATATTCACGTTTAATTAAAATATAAAATTCAATGAAACAATATATTGACAGTGCAGTCGGCAAGGCTGGACTTTATACGTTACCGCTGCGTTGGGTAATTGGCTGGACATATTTTTCCGCATTTTGGAGACGTCTTATTTTAGACAATAAACTTATCCCTGAAGAAGCAGGCTATATAGGCGAAAAATTCAATCACTTTCTCCCTAATGCTTTGGGCATCAAACCGATTATTGAATATTTGGTTTCCAACCCCGAAGCGTTACAAATTTCAATGGTGGCATTTACTGTTGTGGAAGCTATTGTGGGATTGTTTATTATTCTTGGGTTATTTACAAGGCTGATGAGCATTGGCGTATTCTTTTTGGCAATGGGCATTCTGTTGGGCTCTGGTTGGATTGGGACAACTTGTTTGGACGAATGGCAGATTGGAGTGCTAGGTGTAGCGAGCGGTTTTGTCTTATTCTTGACTGGAAGTGGCACTTATTCTTTAGATCATTATTTGATGAATAAATCCATAGGATTTACCCACAAAAGATGGTTCTCATTTTTAGGTTCCGGCGAGCTTCCCATTAAAAATATAGCTCCAAAAGTGCTGATCATGTCTGTGTTTATTTTTGGACTGACGTTGTTTACCAATCAGTATTTTCACGGAGGTGTATTTGGTACGCTTCATAACAAATCCGTAAAGCCCAAAGTTGAAATTTCAGATATTCAGCAAAACGCTTCGCAACTTTCTTTTCAACTATTCAGGGTAGAGGGTGCAGATGTTTATGGCTCGTTTTTAATAGGCATACAAATTTTAGATGAAAATAACCAGATCATAAAATCCATTGGTCAAGAGGAATTAGCTCAATTTCCAAGAGAAAAAATCAATAATCATTATGTGGCAAAAATCAAACCGGGAAAACACAGTTTGATTTTACCGCTGGGTGCAAAAGCTGATTTGACGATAGATTTAGGTGGTATTGCGCTCAAAGAAAATTACACTTTGAAACTGATTGACATTAGCGGAATAGAATGGATTGCTGAAATAAAATAACATATTTGTGAGCATAAAAAAGCTGTCGCATTTAACGACAGCTTTTTATTTGTTCTGAAATTTTCAAAAATCTATTGATATATTGTGAATTGTAAGCCTCCCTTTTTTGTTACCATTGTAAAAATTAATTATTGTTATTCATTAATTCAAATTGTTTAGGGGATTTATATCCAAGTGATTTATGAGGTCTTTGGTGATTGTATTCCCATTGCCATTGAGATGTTTTTGGGGATTTACACTTGTAGTAAATGGAAAATTGTGCCTAATGTAGAAATAGAAGCAGATATCTGATACCACATTCGTACATTTAGAGTGGCTAAAAAAGGCTCCCTGGCCGGAAAACTGTCAGGTAGAACAGGATTTGATTATATAGCGAGCTTTGATTGCTTTATTCAGTGGCGAATTTATTAAAGAACCTTTGGTATTTCGTGGAGGGACAGCCCTGGATTGTCTAATCCTTTCACGACGATTGATAATATATCATATTTGATATTTATGAAATGATTAAAGAGGTTTCATACTTAATATGCACAAAACAACTTTGCCCTTTACCCCGTATTTAACTTCACTGAACTTCGTTTTGTCAAATCTTGTTTGTGGGCAGATATTACTTTTTCGGTTGCTTGTTTAAAATCAAATATCCCAAAATTCCTGCAACTATAGAAGCAAAGAAAATTCCAATTTTTGCTTGAATAATATGCTCTTCATTTGTAAAAGCTAAAGAAGTAATAAACAAAGACATTGTAAATCCTATACCAGCTAATAATGCTAGTCCCAAAAGATTTCTGATATTCATTCCGTCTGGAAATGGTGCAATTTTTAGTTTTACAAACAACAAAGTGAAGCCAACTACTCCAACAACTTTTCCGACTAACAAACCAAGTGAGACACCTAAGGCAATATTTGTACTGAAAAGTTGTTCAAAATCAATAGCAACAGAAACTCCTGCATTGGCCAAAGCAAAAATAGGAATAATAAGAAACGTAACGAATGGATGCATTGCGTGTTCTAATCGTTGCAATGGTGGAATTATATCGTTAGTGCCTTTTTTAACTTCATCTAAAATATGTAATTGTTCGTTTGTCAAAGTCGGAATTTTGTCATTCGGGTCAATGGATTTAAACTTTGTGAGATAGTTTTGGATTTTCGTTATGTAAAGATTTTCTTTTATCTTCATATCAGCAGGAATTGTAAATGCCGCTAAAACAGAAGCGATAGTTGCGTGAACTCCTGATAATAAAAATGCAGTCCAAACACCTACAATACCTATAATTGCGTAAAACAAAACATTTCGCACACCCATTTTATTCCCGATGTACATTATTAATACAAATCCTAAACCGATTAAAAGACTTAAAGTTGAAATGTCGGAAGTGTAGAAAAATGCAATTACTAAAACTGCACCTAAATCATCAACAATGGCTAATGCTGTCAAAAATACTTTTAATGAAAGTGGTATTTTATTTCCTAACAGATATAAAACTCCCAAAGCAAAAGCGATGTCCGTTGCCATTGGAATTCCCCAACCGTTTTGAGCTTCTCCAATTGGATTTAAAACAAAATATATAATTGCAGGAACAAGCATTCCTCCTATTGCGGCTCCAATTGGTAATAATGCTTTTCTTGGATTTGACAGTTCTCCTCCAACAATTTCTCTTTTTAATTCAAGTCCAACAACGAAAAAGAAGATAGCCATTAAACCATCGTTTATCCAATGGTGTATGCTATATTCTAAATAGCTTTTACCATTAAATTGAAAACCAATTTTGTGTTCAAAGAATTGATGATATGCGTGGGATAAGGGTGAATTTGCGAAAATCAAGGCAATTATTACACTTATTCCGAGTATAATTCCTCCGGCTTTTTCGTTTTGTATAAATTTTTGAAATGGTTTGTTTAGTTTGTCAAAAGGATAATTTTTTTGTTCAGTCATACATTTTCTTTTCTTGCGGATGTTGTTTTGTGGTAGGACTTTGTTTTAAACTTGCATATAATGAGCCGATGTGTTTTCGTGAAGCCAACCTACAAAAAATCTGCGAAACGAAACACATTCGGCGGATAAAAAGCACAAAAGTTGAGTTTTGTACTTCACCCGCCATTTTGCCAATGCGATGTTGTACTCAGTATCATTCTTTTGTCGTTTTGTATAAGTTTATTGCTGATATGATTATCCAAAGAAAATAAAGAAAGAACACAATTCTTTGTCCCACAGATGGAATGTTGGGAAAGAAAAAGTACCAAGAACCAAAAATTATAGTAAGCCAGGTACAAGTCAAAGTTGGTTTCACAATGCGTTGCCAATTTTTATTATTCTTCCATAATTTAGGATAAGTAAATGCGGCAAAAAGAAATGAAATATAACTTCCATAGCTACCTATCATATGAACAATAGTAGTGGTTGATTTTCTGTTTTCCATATCGGCAGGAAAAATTCCCGATAAAGTCATAAACAATCCACTCAGGATGAGTGCATAGTACGGAATTTTTGAGTCTTTATCCTCAGATGAACATTTATACAATCCAATTGAAAACATAGCAATTAAAAGTCCGGGAATGATATATCCGAAAATATTCCAAAACCATAGATTGGGTGCATCAAACGAACCTAATTCACTTATTGCTTTATATTTAAAGCTGTATTCAGGACGCATATTTGCCATTATGAAATAAGTTGTCCAAAGTAAAATAGCAGAAGCAATGCCCAAAATCGCTGAAATTTTATTATTCATTTTTTTTTTCGTAAAAATAATCCTAAAGAAGACAAATCAATTTGATGTATATCAAAAAGTGATTTCCGCTCTTACTCTACTCAGAGTTTCTTGGGAGATTCCAAGATGACTGGCAAGCATTCCTAAAGGAACCCGGCTTAGTTTATTGGGAGATTCTTTTGAAAAATAATCATACTTTTCTTTTGCAGTGTGAAATTGAAGTGAAATTATTCTTTCGGACTGTTCTACAAAATATTTTGAAATTAATATTCTTCCAAACCTTTCCATTTCGGGATAATCAACAAAACATTTTTCAAGATCATCGATATTGATTGCGATAAGTTCGGAATCTTCTAAAGTCTGGATATAACAGTTGTCAGGAACGTTTTGCATAAAACTGTAGATGGAAGTAATCCATTCGTTTTCTGCAGCAAAATTGTCCGTAATTTCCTTATCAACTTTTTCATAGTATATTCGAATCAGACCAGATTTAATGAAATAGGTTTTATCACACACTCTATTTGGACGGTGAATAAATTCACCTTTTTTTATAGTTTCGGGTTTTGAAATAGCTACAATTCTATCTCTCAATTCGTCAGAAACAGTAATTATTTTTTCAATATATAGAACAAGGTTTTCAATCATTAACGGTGGTTTAAAAATATTTCGCACAACGTTTCGGGGCTTGGCGATAGTGGTGGATTAGAATGCCGAAACTTTCAATCTTGCACTAATCTAAGCAACAGCCTTTTATTATTTTCTAAATTTATGAAAAAAGGAAATATAAAAGGTTGTTGAGACTAAAAAAGGAGAAACTTTCAATTTCTCCCTTAAACCGCCATTTAGCTTCGCTGATTTTCAATTCGCCAATACGCTGTGCTTGTTGCACAACTCCCCATTATCAAAAAAAAATGTGTATCTTGTTGTATGCAAGGACGGAAGAAATTTACCCCCAAACTATTCTATCAAACCAGCTTAGAGAACTTGGTTCCAGAAAATGAT
>JAEWHB010000063.1 GCA_023388015.1 Bacteroidota bacterium | reverse complement strand
CAAAATTTCCTTCTTCATCACTGAAAACCGTTTGGGTGGATGGAGTGGTAGTGATTTTCACATTTGCCAAAGGTTCATTTGTTAATTCCAAACGTACAGAACCTTTCAAGGTACCTTTTTGGGTTCCGTCAAGTAAATCCTCGCTGCATCCGAACAGGAGAATTGTAAATATGCTGAGTAATAATATATTTTTCATGATTGTATTATTTTTTTCTTTCGCCAAAATTAATTTGAACACCTACACCGACTTGAAGGAAATGATCATCTCTTTTACCTGAGATTTTCTCGTCCCAATTGTCATCAAATCCAATATGGTATGAACCAAATCCTCTAATGCCAACAGTAGGGGAAATCAAATATTCCAAACCGCCGCCAAATTGAGTTTTAAATTTGCCATCCCGGTCTAAACCTTTTGTGTCGGTAATGATTCCAAATCCACCAAATAAATAGGGACTAAATTGATTGAACGGCATGGTTATGTACTCTAAATCCAAATCGTATGTGCTGAAGGTGGATCTGAAATATTGTTTAGAGCCTAATTCTTGAAGTCCAATTGAAAGATTTACATTGAAATAATCAGAAAAAACATATTTAAAAGTACCTTTAACTCCGGGACGCATGGTTTGGGTTTTGTAATCGCCTTTTAGCGTATTGAAAGTATAAGAAAGTCCAAATGAGAATTTTGATCTTCTCTCTTTTTCCCAAATTCCCTTTCCTACAACGCGTTTATTGCTTTCTTCCATTTCTTTGTTGTAATTGACCAACAATTCATTGGCTATTTCAACTTCTTCGTCTGCAGTTTCCCAAACTTTGTCTTTTATGCCTTCAAGAACCATCAGGTAAACAGCCTTATTTATGGCCTCTGTAACTGCTATATGAACCGGTTCATTATTGGTAACACCAACTTCAGCTTCCATCAATCTTTCAAAATCTATATAGCGAAACATACTGGAGTTGATGGATTGAGAAAGAATTGTTTTGGAAGTATATACAGTTTTTAAGACTTTTCCGTTACTTGTGGAAACAGCACGTAGATAAACAGTGATTCTGTCTTGTCGGTATTCCGTGGACCCGCCAATCCCGAAATATCTGGCGCCTGCGCCGCCTGTAAGAATATTTGTATCGTAAGAAATAACGCCTCCTTCTAATAATATTCCTGCGAAAAGAAGAGGAGGGAGCTGATTGTTAGTCTGGTTGTTTCCTGCGTATTCTTGACGAGTTGTACGGATAATTTGTCGCTCATTTAGAAGGTTTCCAATGTTTTCCCTTTCTATGGGAACAAACCATTTGCTGTCTTCGAGCGATTTAATCAGAATGGTTGTTAGTCCTTGTGGCACGGCTGTACTCCAATTGGCACCCATTTCAGATGCTTTGTATTGCCCCGTTTGGTCACGGAATTTGTACACACCCACAACGACTTGCTCTTTGGGCTGAGGAAGTTTTTCGAAATCCCGTTGGGTTGGGGTTGATTCGCCTATATAAGATCGGTCTTCAACACCTCCCGGTGGAATCATAAAAACTCCACAACTTTGAAGTGCAATTAAGATTGCGAAATAAAGAATGTAAATGGGGGTTTTCATAATATAATAGTTTAGAGAATAATTTCTGTGGATTCGCCGGTTTGACTATCAATGATACTAATGATGGATCCATTTCTCGTATCATCAATTGTTATAAATAAGCCTCCGACTTCATAGGTTCCTGGCTCTGTTCCAACTCCTCCTGATCCATCACCACCACCACCAAAAAGTCCTCTTGTTAGTTGATTCAAAATTTGTCTTTTGACGGAGTCAGAAAAATTACTGAGAGCAGAGTTTTGGAATTCATTTGACATTTCTTGATTATCAAAAGGGTTTTGGGCATTGGCTGAAGATAATAACCAAGAATAATTCAGGTAGCTTCCACCAAAATTGGGATTGACAGGTTCATAATTTAATTGTTGAGCTGAAGTGTATGAACCAACAAAAAGTGTTGTCAAAACGAGTATGAAAGTTAAATTTTTCATGATGAGGGAGATTTAATAGTTAAACTCTTGTTTTATGTTATCTTTTTCTTCGGCAAATTTTAAAAGTTGTCGAAGCGCCATTGATACTTGTTGTTTACTGTATTCTTCGTTAGGATTGGTGTAGAATTCATAAACAATTTCATGATCGGCTTTTACTTGAATAATGCTTGTTTGACCTCTGTAGGGAAGTTCTGATATGAGTATGATGAAATTAAATTTTTTGGGATATTGATTGTACACAGAAAAAAAATTGTCATAAAAGTCTTTTCCGAATTTAGTTTTTGATTCATCTACCACCATTCCTTCCAGCATGAGTGATGTTTCATCAATAATTGTAGTGGAGAGAGGTTTTATTTCTATCGAGTCTTTTGTAATTAATTTATTTTCTAATTCATCGCGTATATATAAAATAGCCTTGATATTTTGACTTTCTGATTGACTTAATCTTGTAACTGATAGTTTTTTGATTTCTCCTGGTTCGATTGTAAACTTTCCGCTTTGTTTATTTACAGAAATGTTTTGGGATTTATTTGTCTTTTTGACAAGTAATAAATAATTATATTCCAAATGAAGGGAACTTAAATTTTTCACGATAGGTTGGAGTGTGATTGTGTTTTCATCTTGTTCGATTCCTATCTCTGCTTCGATTAATACCTCGTTTCCTTCTTGTCCATAATTGATGCCGAACAGAAGGAGGAATATGATTAGGGTATATAAAAGAGTTTTCATGGGTAGTTTCTTATGATTACATTGCGGTTGTCGCCTTTAATGTTGATGGTAATGTTGTCCATTATCTGATTGTTACCGTATATTTCCACATAGTTGTTGGTACCTTCAATATTTACATTTAAGTCTGAAGCAAGGATGGAGGTTTCGGTGTAATAAAACTGTTGATAATCACCGGATTGAGATAAAGAGATTTTACTTGCTTCAATTTCGGCTGTATTGAAATTGCCCATCTGAATAACTTGCGTACCGTATACGCCTCCTGAATTATTAGAAATATAATTCAATAAATCAGCTTCTGAGAGGTTTTGGGATTTTGACATTCCAAAAAGCAGAATTCCTATTAATATGATAATTGCTTTCATGACGGGAGTGTTAAAAAGGAACTGCCCTAGAAATTTACCTCCCCCATTTTCGGTAAACTTTAGGACAGCCCTATAAAATTTGTTTCTTTCTCGAGGGGGGGATTTGAGAAAGGCTGATTTGTTTCTTAGTTCGTTTGAACAACTACCATAGAGTTGCTGCTTCCAAGTTGAACTCCTAGGTGAGAATGATCTTCTCCGAATTGAAGTACCAAAGAAGAGTTGTCATCTCCAAATTGGATATCCACTGCAGAATTACCAGAACCCCATTGTCCTTGGCCGATAAAATTGCCATCACCCATTTGTAAGGCATAAGCGTCGTTACCAAATCCATCTTGATATTGAATGATAGAGTTCCCGTTTCCGTCTTGTCCGGCATAAGCAGTGTTAAATGCTCCCATCTGATCTTGGTCAACTTCGTTAAACCATCCATCTTGCTCAGAAGTCGCAGAGTTGAAGGATCCTTCCTGGTATTGGTTTGTGTAATTGGCAAATCCCACTTGAGAAGTTTCTGCGTAGTTACCAATTCCGATTTGCATTTGCTCGTTTACATTTCCAACGCCCAATTGATCTACATGAGCTTCGTTACCAATTCCAAGTTGAGTGGTTGAATTACTGTTGAACCATCCTTCTTGAGATACATAAGCTTCATTAAAAGCTCCAACACTTAAAGTTTCATTTTCGTTAGCCCAACCCACTTGCGTAGTTTCTGCATGGTTTGACAAACCTAATTGAACAATTGAATTTTCATTGTCCATTCCTTGTTGGTAAACAATAGCTGAATTGTCTACTCCTACTTGTAGCGTAACGTCATTGTTGCTTTGAGCGATTGCTACTGTTCCGAGTGCAAATGATGCACATAAAATTAAATTTTTCATGATGTAATAAATTTTAGTTGTAGGACAAAATTAGGATCATGAATCTAAGCAGACTTCATTGTTTTTTGGTATTTAAAAAAAATACTCATTTTCCGGTAGTAAAAAAAAACAGGGTTTTTCCTGATGTCTTTTAATTTAAAAAACAGTAAATTAGCAGAAATTAAAAGATAACTAAATATTATATATGCGTATGATTAAATAAAAATAGAATTTATCCCCCAGTAATTTATCTCTCTCAAATACTAAAATTACTTATGAAAAAATCAACCAATGTTTATTTAGCAATTGAAAATCAAATATTGCTAAAGGGATTTGAAGGTCTTATCAAATCCCAACTCCAAAATGTCAATACTTTTCCTCAGAATTGTATTAATGAGTTATTCGAAATCAATTTTCGAAAAGATCCCGAAATAGCTAAAATAATAATTTACGATTCCAGTATTGAAAATGAACACACCAATTTATTGTTGTTAAATCTTCTTCAGACAAATCCCGACCTGAAAATTCTTTTTCTAATAAAGGAATTCGATCAGAAAAAAATCAAATTTTTATTCAATGTAGGAATTTATGGCGTGTTGTCTAATGAAATTTTACCTAATGATTTTTCAGAAATGTTAAACGACATTGTATTAGGTAAAAAATGTTTAAGCCCTTCATTTAGAGAGCAACTCATAAAAAAGTTTTGCCAAAAAGATCGGAATTTTGACCAAAGAAGTGGATATGACGAAGTGGAATTGACAAATGAACAGGATAATTATGTAGACCAATTATTTGGTCTGACAAAAAGAGAAAAAGAAATTCTCTGTCTAATTTGCAATGGTAAAAACACTAAAGAAATTTCAGAAGAATTGTTTATAAGCCTGCATACAGCCGAAACACACAGAAGAAATCTTTTGTACAAATTGGATGTAAAAAACACTGCAGAAATGGTGAAAGTGGCCGTTATTAGCAAATTAGTTACAGCTTAAAATTAAAAAAAACGGAACTCTCAGTTCCGTTTTTTTATATCTCTTTTCTCAATCTCGCAACCGGAATGTTCAATTGCTCGCGGTATTTGGCGATAGTTCGTCTGGCAATCGGATAACCTTTTTCTTTGAGGATTTCCGTAAGCTTCTCGTCGGTCAGCGGTTTTTTCTTGTCTTCTTCCGCAATCACATCTTGCAAAATCCGCTTGATTTCACGTGTGGAAACTTCTTCACCGTCTTCATTGGTCAGACTTTCAGAAAACAAATCTTTAATCAGGAAAGTACCATAAGGCGTATTGACATATTTGCTGTTGGCCACTCGGGAAACCGTCGAAATATCCATCCCTATTCGGTCGGCGATATCTTTTAAAATCATGGGTTTGATCTTGGTTTCATCGCCTGTCAGGAAATATTCTTGCTGAAATTCCATGATAGATTGCATCGTGTACATCAACGTATTGCGTCGTTGGGTCACCGCTTCAATGAACCATTTGGCAGCGTCCAATTTCTGTTTCACAAACAAAATCGCTTCTTTTTGTTCGGTCGATTTTTTCTCGGTATGTTTATAGGTGTCGAGCATTTCCGCATAGGCATTTGAAACCCTCAATTCCGGAACATTTCTTCCGTTCAGGGTCAATTCGAGTTCGCCTTCCACAATCCGAATGGTAAAATCCGGGGTGATGTGTTCTACTTCTTTGGTGTTTCCGGCAAATGATTTTCCGGGTTTTGGATTTAATTTTTCGATTTCCGAAATCGCTTCTTTCAGCTGTTCTTCGGTCACGTCATGCTTTAGCATCAAACGTTTGTAATGCTTCTTTGTGAAGGATTCAAAAGATTTCGTGATGAGATCCAATGCCAGTTCAGTCGATTCGGTTTGTGGCGATTTATTTTCCAATTGAACTTTCAGGCATTCCTGTAAATCGCGAGCGCCCACTCCAACGGGATCAAGTTTTTGAATATAATTTATGAGCAGGTTTTCTAACTCGTTTTTATCAGTATAAATATTTTGGGTAAACGCCAAATCATCTACGATTGCCTGTAAATCCCGGCGAATGTATCCATCATCGTCCATGTTCCCGATGATGAAACTTGCAATCTGAAATTCTTCTTCGTCAAGTCGGTACATGGAAAGTTGATTTTCCAGATAATCCAGAAAACTGATTCCCTGTGCATAGGGAATCGCGCGCTCTTCATCGTCGTCGCTATAATTATTGGTATAAGTTTTATAATTGGGAATTTCATCGTCACTCAGGTATTCATCAATGTTGATATCACTCGTGTCGATGGTATTATCGTCGTTATATTCATCATTTTCCCAGTCTTCATTTTCTGAAAATTCATCATTCAATTCATTTCCTTCTTCCAGCGCCGGATTTTCTTCCATCTCCTGCTTGATTCTTTGTTCAAATGCGATGGTAGGCAACTGAACAAGTTTCATCAACTGAATTTGCTGAGGAGAAAGTTTCTGTTGTAATTTTAAACTGAGTTCCTGTTTTAACATACCTTAAAATTAATTAAAATTCTGCACTTTTGGGCGTGCGGGGGAAAGGTATCACATC
>JAEWHB010000014.1 GCA_023388015.1 Bacteroidota bacterium | reverse complement strand
ACAAAGTCCGGGTGACCTTTAAAGATGTAGCCGGACTGGAAGGAGCAAAAGAAGAAGTAGAAGAAATCGTTGAATTCCTTAAAAATCCTGAGAAGTTTACAAGACTTGGAGGTAAAATCCCGAAAGGTGCATTGCTTGTCGGCCCTCCGGGAACCGGTAAAACCCTTTTGGCAAAAGCCGTTGCAGGCGAAGCCAAAGTTCCTTTCTTTTCACTTTCAGGTTCAGATTTCGTGGAAATGTTTGTGGGTGTAGGTGCTTCACGTGTGCGTGATTTGTTTAAAAATGCAAAAGACAAAGCGCCTGCCATTATTTTCATTGATGAAATTGATGCCATCGGCCGTGCGCGCGGAAAGAATAATTTCACCGGCGGAAACGACGAACGTGAAAACACGCTGAACCAATTACTTACAGAAATGGACGGATTTGGAACGGATACAAACGTAATTGTTCTGGCGGCTACAAACCGTGCAGATGTTTTAGACAAAGCCCTTATGCGTGCCGGACGTTTTGACCGTTTGATCCATGTGGATCTCCCGGAACTGAATGAAAGAAAAGAAATTTTTGAAGTTCACTTAACTCCCTTAAAGTTGGGAACCGATGTCGATTCTGAATTTTTATCCAAACAAACACCCGGATTCAGCGGAGCGGATATTGCCAATGTCTGTAATGAAGCTGCTTTGGTAGCCGCACGTAAAAACAAAGATGTCGTAGAAAAGCAAGATTTTCTAGATGCTGTTGATAGAATTGTAGGCGGACTAGAAAAGAAAAATAAATTAATCAAACCAAAAGAAAAACGCAGAATTGCCTATCATGAAGCCGGTCATGCGACCATCGGATGGCTTCTGCCCCACGCTGCTCCATTGGTGAAAGTAACAATTGTACCGCGAGGAAAATCCTTGGGTGCTGCTTGGTACCTACCTGAAGAACGTCAGATTACCACCACCGATCAGTTGATGGACGAAATCGCTGCTACAATGGGTGGCCGAGCGGCTGAGGAAGTAGTATTCGGAGATATTTCAACCGGAGCTTTGAGCGATTTAGAACGCGTGACCAAACAAGCTTCGGCAATGGTTACCATCTATGGTTTGAATGAAAAAATCGGAAATGTTTCTTATTATGATTCCACAGGTCAGAACGAATACGGATTCAGTAAGCCTTATAGTGAAGAAACAGCCCGAACCATTGACCAGGAAGTTTCAAATATCATCGAATCACAATACGAAAGAGCAAAAGATTTATTGGTTTCCAATCGTGAAAAATTAGACCAATTAGCAGATAAATTACTGGAAAAAGAAGTGATATTCAGAGAAGATTTGGTGGAAATATTTGGCGAAAGGATCTTTGAAGACGATGAAAATATGGATCCTCCCGGGAATGCTGTATCAGCTTTGAGTTCGGAAGGAGATAAAAAAACACTGATTCAAGAAGAAACGGCCGAAAAAAAGGACTAAACTGTTAAAAGTTTTCATTTTAATTAGTATTTTCGCCTAATCTCATGAGTGATGAGTATGTGGAAAAAAATAAAAAAGCTGATTGCCCCCACCTCAGATGAAACGGAAAACGATGATTCTGATATGGAGTTCGTGTCCTTTCAAACCAAAGAACCCATTGATGTTCTTTTTACCAAGAACTTTATCGCCGGTGGCGGACATTTCTTCTATTGCGAAACTGAACAGGAAGCCCTTGAAAACCTCAAGGACATCATTGATAATGAGCAAATTGAGAAGGTAAATTGTTTTGATGATAATTTGAAGTCCTATCTGAATCGTTTGAATGTAAAGCATCATACAAGTGTGCATGACCAGGCTGACTTTTCATTTATAGAGTGTGAGCATCTTGCGGCATATGACGGTACCATTATGGTTTCCACACATCAAACAAACGGACGGATGCTTTCCTCTCTTCCGCCCAACTTTATAGTGTTTGCTTCACCTAAACAATTGGTTTCAAACATCAGTGAAGGAATGCAGAAAATCAAATCCGTAAAAAGTGACAATATTCCTTCCATAAGTTCGCTCAGAGGAAAGAAAATGCACGATTTTGATTCTTCGGCCAACTCAAAAAACATTTATTTGCTTTTAGTTGAACAGCTTTAAGAAACTTAGGAAATGAAAGATTTACTGCCCCGCATTGTTTCGGGTTCATTGTACATAGGGTTGATTGTTTTTGCCACCACATCGGGGCCTTGGATTTTTGCCGGACTGATGGCCTTGTTTTTCATTCTTTGTTTTATTGAATACGTTTCCATCACCGAACTTTCAGACAAATTATACATTGCCCTATCCTTTCTGGGATCGGCCGGAATTTTTTATTTCTTTTCGGATTATTTATTTGGACAAAACAGCGCATTTGTTTTGGAATCCTTGAGTTTTGCAGGTCCAGTTTTGTTTTTATTGGCTTGTTTTACCATTCTCTTTTCGAGTAATGAACTCTATGTGGAATTCGGCAAAGCAACCATCGGTGTTATTTATCTGGCAGTGCCTTTTTCATTAGCGCTTACGATTCCACTGATTGAATACCAACTTGGAAAAGAAGTAATTACAAACGAAATCTTATGGATATTTATTCTGATTTGGATCAGTGATATCATAGCTTACGTAGTGGGAAGCCTCTGGGGGAAGCATAAATTAGCACCCAAAATTTCGAGTGGTAAATCATGGGAAGGCGCCATCGGCGGATTTATTTTCACCGTCATTGCCGGTTATCTTCTGGAGTTTTTCATCTTTCCCGAAAGCCGATTTAACTGGCTGATTATCGGGACAATCGTAGCACTTTGTGCTCCTA
>JAEWHB010000171.1 GCA_023388015.1 Bacteroidota bacterium | reverse complement strand
TCCACTTACAACCATATTCAGTCCATTGAACCCGGTGAAACCAATGTTTTAACAGATGAAACGATTACCAATTTATATATTCGCCTTAGCAATTAATCTTTTTTCTGCTCCAATTTGGGCGCAGGAAACAGAATCCATTACCGATAGTATTTTTAATCCGCAGAAAAAAGCCGGAAATCTTTTTGTAGGAGTGGATTTATTCAATCCGGTTCTTTCGGCTTTTACCGATAAACAGGGTGGGCAAGCCATGATTTCTTATCGGGTTTACAAAAAGTGGAATGCTGTTGCTGAATTAGGCTACGAGAAAAATCATTATGACGAAATGGATTGGGACATCCATGTAAACGGAATGTTTTTCAAGCTGGGTTTTAACTGGTTTATTTCCCAGGATTATGAAGATGCATCGAATGGATTTTACACCGGAATGCGCTTTGCGTATGCGATGTACGAACAAACGGTGAACGCATATCCCATCAGAGCTTCGGGTAATCAAGTGGACGAATACGGAAGTTTCCCGGCAGAAAATGTAAGTGCCTATTGGGTTGAAGTAGTGGGAGGAGCGAGGGTACGTTTGCTAAGTAATTTTTATGCAGACGTTTCCGTTCGACCAGAGATTTATCTGGGAAGTAAAAAACAGCAAGGGCTTGATCCTTTGGTGATTCCCGGTTATGGAAAAGACATCGGCCCGATTAATTTCAGCGTTTTCTGGGGAATTACTTATAAATTATTTTAGAATTAAAAATACACATAAAAAAATCCCCGTCTTTTCAGGCGGGGATTTCTTGTTTTGAAGATTTGATTATTTCTTGATAATTTTCTTTGAAATTACACCTTCATCAGATTTTAAATAAAGAATATAAGCACCAGCAGGAAGTGAGCTCAAATTGATTGATTCTTTATTTTTAAATGTTTTATAGTCATTTTGATAAACAATTTGACCTAGTTGATTGAACACAGTTAATTTAGTGTTTTTCAGATTTTTATCAGTTTTGATATTTAGATTGTCTATTACTGGATTAGGATACACAGAAATTGCACTTTCCAAATTCATGTCCGCAACAGACATTGGCGCATCAACCCCTGTTATTACCAAAGCATAGTTTTGATAATTAACTTCTGGAGCAGGTACGATAGGTGTCTCCAGATTGCCTTTGTGAGAAATTGTGATGGTATAAGTTTGTCCTGCAGTAGGATTTTGAACAAATACTTGCTCAAGATTATCTACGATATTATCTGCTTGTGTAGCAGCTGCTGCAGGATTTTCGGGGTCTAATTTCCACGGAAAATAGGTAGTTCCCCCATTTGTAATTCTTACATCCAAGTCATTTACAAGTTTTGGAGATCTGTCGTTCAATATAATATTGTTAATTGGTTCTCCTACACCTGCTGGATCAATCCAGGCAATACTTACTTTTAAAGGTTCATCACCCAAGGCTGTTACTGTAAAGGTGTGAGAATCTCCATTTGATAAAACATTGTTTTCTGTGATAGCATTTCTTTTTGAGTTGAGGATAATTTCTGCGGCACCCAAAGCATTGATTAAACCATATCCAAATTTATAATCAGGGCCTAATGTAGATCCTGATTCAAATGCGCTATGTGTTAATAGGGCTTTCATCATATCTGATCTTAAAAACTCTGATCCATTAGTTTGTATGATTTTTAATTGCTGAAGTAATACGCCAACACCTGTCGCTGCCGGTGCGGAAAAAGAAGTTCCACTCCAACTTGCATATTGTGAATTGCCAGGAGACGATGGCGAAGAAACGCCTTGACCAATAGCTGTAATTTCTGGTTTAATTCTCCCATCATCTGTTGGTCCAAAGCTAGAAAAGTCAGTTGCAACAACATCTGAAGGTACTTCATATCTGTTATCACCTCCCAAAGGACGAATCGCTCCAACCGCAATATTGTTTTTGGCAGTCGTTCCAGAAACACTTAAACAATCAAAACCATTGTTTGCAACACAATCATCGGGTCTAAATACATTTGAAGCAATCCAATTCCCTGAACTGTCTCTTACATAGTGATTTACTGCTCCGCCTGGGCCTTCTCCATGGTTGTTTCCAGAAGATTTAAATGCACTATGTTGGGGAGCATTGTATAAAACTCTATCTAAATAGGCATCATAATCACTATAGCTTCCAAACATATGTGATTCTGTTTCTGAAGCAGAAGTGTCACCATACCAATACCAGCCTTGACCCATTCCATAATTCCCCTGTACCCATCCTACTATAGTACCATAAGAATGATTTGAAATCATATAGTCCTTATTGTCTTCCAATGATGCCTGATAAGCCATTTCGGTACCAGCGTTACCTTGAAAATTCAATGACTTTATATGAACTTCTTTAGCCAAACCTTGAGCCGCAGGTAAAATTCCGGTTGAAGCAATCACACCTGCAACCCCTGTCGCATGTGAAGACAGCGATGTGTTTTCAACTAAAGTTACACGACCCTCCAACTCGCGGTGCGTAGTTAGGACGTTCCCGCCATCCCAAACATAAGCTACCATTCCGTCTCCCGTTACAGCAAAACCGTTTTCAAAATCTCCATTATGCAAGAAGTCCGCATTCATAGAATAGATTTGTCTCATATCATCAATATGATAATAAATCGGCATGCCATTGTATATACCTTGAAAACCTGCTTCAATCAAAACTTCCTTACTAAATCCTGTAAGATTACTCTCAATCTGTAGATCTTGGCTGTATTTAGATTCCAACTCAGCCACAATATTTTGCAACTCTTTCTGGTTTACTTTTTCTTGTGCATACAAGGAAACTCCGACAAGGAGCGATGCAGCAAGTACAATTTTTTTCATATTACCCTTTATTATATTTTATAAACATCAAATATAGAAACTTTTGCAGTAAATTGACCATAATTTAATACAATTGATTTACCCTCAATCTTTTCCACCGTTGCCACGCTGTTACTATCCTTGATTTTAACACGGTCTCCAACTTTCAGATTTTCAATTGTTTGTTTTATAATCTCTTTTTTCTTTTCCTCAATTTTCTTTTGTTCCTTGATTATGTTTTCCTTATTATTTTTTAATTCCTTTTGAATTTCTTTCTGAATGATTTTTTCCTTCTTCTTTTCAACTGCAATAACTTCTGTTTTTTTCGAATTCTCCATTTCAACCCATTTCAGAAATTCTCCAATTAATTTCTTCTTGTTTTTCGATTTCAAATATTCATCGGACCAGTCTTTCATTTTCTTCCCAACTTGAAGCGTTTTCAATTCGTTATCGTATAACTGCTGAAAATCAACGAGTTTCTCCCGGATTTTCTCGTTGGTCGATTCCAGTTCTTTGCTCTGAGATTCCGAGGTTTGTTTTAATTCCTGAACCTGATTTTTTGTTTTCTGAATTTCAAATTTCTCCTGCTGAAGCTTCAAAATGGTTTTGTCAAGACGAACTTTGTCCTGTTCCACTTTCTTTTTGGCGCGATTGATCAGACGAAACGGAATTTTGTTCTTTTCCGCCACTTCAAAAGTAAACGAACTTCCGGCCTGACCGATTTCCAGTTTGTACAAAGGATTAAGCGTTTTTTCATCAAAAAGCATACTGGCATTGATGGCTTCCGGCAAATTTTCCGCTGCAATTTTGATGTTGGTATAATGTGTCGTAAAAATCCCGAAAGCTTTTTTATCATAGAATTCTTCAAAGAAAACTTCGGCCAAAGCTCCACCGAGTTCCGGATCCGATCCGGTTCCGAATTCATCTACCAAAAGCAAGGCGTTTTCATTCACATTTCGAATGAAATAAGACATTTGTTTTAAGCGATAACTATAAGTGCTTAATTGATTTTCAATCGACTGATTATCGCCAATATCCGTAAATATTTTATCGAAAAATCCAACTTCGGATTTCGGATGAACCGGAATTAAAATTCCGCTTTGGATCATCAGTTGATTTAATCCGATGGTTTTCAAGGTTATACTTTTTCCGCCTGCATTGGGTCCCGAAATGATGATAATTCGCTGATTTTCATCCATTCGTAAAGTTTGTGGAATGGTTTTTAATTTCTTTTCTGAATTGGACAAATAAAGCAATGGATGATAGGCATCGGTCAGATTGAGGATTTTTTCGGGTTTGATTTCAGGGAGCGTTCCTTTGATTTTCAGTGAAAACTGAGCTTTTGCCTGAGTAAAATCAAAATACTCCAACAAGTCCTCATATTCTTCCAAAAGGTTTTTGTGAACCGCAATTACGGCTGTTAGTTTTCGCAGAATTTTAATGATTTCTCTACTTTCTTCTTCTTTTAATTCTTCCAATTCACGATTGGGTTTTTGTACGCTTTCGGGTTCAATAAATGAAATTGAACCGGTTTTGGAAGTTCCCAAAAGTCTTCCTTTGACTCTTTTCCGAACCGAGGATAAAACGGCCAAAACTCTTTTGTCGTCCACAACGGTTTCTTTGATATCATCCAGAAAACTCAGATTGTGTGTGATGGATTTTTTAAACAAATCAGAAATTCGTGCCGAAATCTGTTTCATTTGTTTTCTGATTTCGAAAAGTTCGGGACTTGCGTCGTCTTTTATTTCGCCGTGCCGATTAAAAACGGCATCAATTTCCTTGACAATTTCCTTCTCATAAACAACTTCAGAAACGAGAGAATTCAGTTCGGGGAAATACTCTTCAAATTTTGAAATAAATTTGGTTATTTCTTTGATTTGAAGTGAGTTGGATTTGATTTGAAAAAACTGTTCGGCATTGAGATAATAGTTTTCGATTTCCAGTCGGGGCAGAAAATCCTTCATATAATAAAATTCCGAAAAAGGAATTCGGTTTTCGCTTTCAAAGCTTGAAAGATATTCGTTTGTCGTTTGTAAATCCTGAATTAAATGCGAAA
>JAEWHB010000163.1 GCA_023388015.1 Bacteroidota bacterium | reverse complement strand
TAATTTATTTTAATATCACTAATTTTTCTATTGCTGTGGCCGAACCTTTACATGTGTCCGGATTAACCCCCCTCGCTGTGACGCGGTAAATATACACACCTTTTCCAATTTTATCACCAAAATCATCAAGCCCGTCCCAAGGAATTGCAAAACGTCCGGTACGGTAACCTTCTCGCCATGGCTCTGCCGAAACGGTCTGGCGAATGGTTTTTACAAGCTTCCCTGAAATCGTGAAAATCTGCACCATTACTTCCAGTTCTGTATCACAATTGTGTTCGAAATGGAAATAAGTCTGATTGGTAAAAGGATTGGGCCAGTTCAAAAGTTTTTCAATGTGAATGTGGTCCGAACCTTCTTCCATCACTACGAAATCTAACGTTTGTTCGGATGAATTATTGTTAATATCCCATGCTTTAAATACAATTTGATGGCTGCCCAATTCCAGATTATTCAGTCGGTACATCACTTGACCTTTCTGATAATCCAATACTTGAGGATTTGTACAAGGGTTATTGTCTCCTCCTTCATAATATTCATTCAGCACATAGGTTCCTTCTACATTATTGTCCAAAACCCCAGTGATATCGTGGCCTATTGCAATCCCACTGGTATTAATTCCTGTATCGTCCACCAAACATGCAAGTAAATAGGGATTGCGATTAGTAATACCACCGTCCACAAAATTCAGGTTGTTCATGTATAAACCAATGGTTGGACCTTTGTCATCGTTTAGTCCATCAGGATTTTGATCACCTACTTTTATATTTTTTGTAGTAACTGCATCAATTACATTGTTATGTGCGTACACTGTAAATTTTCCTTCACCTATTTCGTAGTTGATATCCTTTGGAATATAGAATTGGAATTTAAAATGGCCATAATTCACATTTGTACCTCCTTTAAAAATTGAATTTATTTGTTCCTGATAATTCATAACGCCCAATCCGCCATCGTTATTAAGCGTAGATTTATTAACTGCTTTGTCAAACAAAACGCCATTTACTTTTCCATTGAAAGAATTATCTCTCATGGTTCCATTTGCATCTAAAACTTCACCCTCTATTTCCACAAAATCCATCGCACGAAGTACTCCATCAAAAGTATCTGCATCTTCACCGTTTATTTTGGTAATTCTGATTTCCCTTGGTGGTCTTGTAATGCTAAGCATTGGATCTCCCAAAAGGTTAACACTTAAATTGTACGAGGAATTATCTTGAATTTTCGCAGCGGTTAAAGCCCTTCCAATGGATTGGTATTTAACGCCTTCAACCTCCAAAAGCTCTTTCACAAGTGTTTCATTCAATTCACCCCCAAAGAAAACTCCTACAGGACGGCTTGTAGTAATCATCGCTACTGCTCCTCCCTGCGGAACTTTGAACATACTCACACCCGCAGATGGTAAATACGGTAAGTCCCAAACGGTAAATTCACACGTAATGGTCATCACAACCGGCAATCTGGAATACAGACCGGAAAAGTTAGAAAAATTATTAATCTCTTCGTAAGTGACCACACGTTCTTGTGACCAGCTTCGTGGACCACCATGTCCAAAATACACAATAAGGGCGCTCCCCAGATTGAATGCATTGGCAATGACTTGGTTTACTTGCGGATAGCGAGCTCCCGCAGATGTCGTCTCCTGTACAAAAGCATCCATATAACCCTTTCTTAATGTGGCATAGTCTACAGTTTCTTCAATGAATGTGGCAGAGGATTCTTCAACCATTTGATGAAATGGAACTGTACCATTATCATCATCTACAACAAGTAAAAATCTGGTTTTCCATTCTCCGAAAGAACTTCCTTGTCCGGGTAATTTTTCATAATAAGCCAAGGTCTTATCCACCATGATTTTGGCTTCATTCAAATCATGTGCGGGTAATCTTCCTATAGCAATATCCATCTGATAGGATTTTGCTGTAACAAATTCAGCTGGTTGCGAAATAACTGAAATAATTTCGTCAGAATCATCCAACATGGTATAGAAATCATCTGTCACATAGGAATCATCCAAGTTAGCAGATCTGAAACTTATATAGGCAGGCACAAAATTAGTATTGTTTTCGATTCTGTCTTTATAGTCGTAAGATGCACCGCCAAACATCAGTGCATATTTTAAAGGATTTCCGGAATCTCTAAGATGTTTTAAAAAGTCTCTAATGGCCGATGCATCTGGCGAGCCAGAGCCGAAATCATTGTAAACCTGATCGGTAGTAACAACTATTGCTTTTACACCATCATTTATAATCCTAAAATTAGCCAAACGCGATGCCTCACTCAAATAGTTGGGATGTGTGATTATGGCATATTCTACATCTGTATAAGAACGCAAATTTTGATTGGGAACCGTTCCTACATATTCAATTTCTGTAAGTGCTGCGGATTCTGTAAATGCAATGAATTCATTTTTGAAATGTGGACTATTTGATCTGTATTTATAAACGCCACCTGAATTGGTTAGGTTCATCGCGTTTGTAATATCAGAAATATTCCAAATTTTCTGAGCACCTGAAACCGCGAAACCATAAACATTTCCGTCATTCAGATTTTCCAGTCTTCGGAAATGCATTTGTGACCCATTAAAACTCAGATTGGCTCTGTAGCGAATCTCTAAATAATCCAAAAACACAAAAGCACTTGGATTGGTAACATCACTTACGTTTATATTAAAGTTAAAAGTATTTCCATTTGTATTAATAAGTTTTGCAGTATTTCCATTATTGCGTACCACGAAATCACCTGTGCCGAAAGTTTCGTTCCCAACTTCAGAACCGTTTACCGATACGTTAAAATTAACGGTATTTGCATTTTTACCTATCAACTGGTAAAAAGCATAAACTTCTCCGGCAGCCTGTCCACCACCGGTCAAAGTGAAAGATTGGCTTGATTCTACCGTAAAGGACTCGCCCACCCATTGTTTACCAACCTGATTCATGCTGAGTGAATCTTTCTCATAAAATTGATATTCATCGTATTGAGAAAACACTTGAGAGGGAGTTCCATCTATATTACTATTCTGAACTCTTTTTCCGGGTGTACCGCCAAATGTTATAAAGTAATAAGCATAATCTGAATATTGATTAAATCTATGCCGAATGCTTTGAAGCGTTGAATTATCCAAACGATTCCATTCATGCGGACCTTGGGCATAAAACAAAACCAAATCTCCATTATCAAAACTTCCATCTTGCTCGCCTATAAACTCAATTGCATTTTCCTGAAGAGCACCATAACGCAACGCCCCCGGATTTTCATTTAGCATTTTCCCTCCATTTCCATAAATTTTCAAAGTCCGAGGATCAAAATTTGTAGGAATATTATTTTGATCAAAAAATGCCTTATCTAAACGGAATACGCCCGACTTTTTTACGCGGATTTTATACCAATTCCCAGACTTTAAAGCACTGGTGGTTGCCGGATCAATTGTTTCATCCGTACCCAAAAAACGGTTTGCGGATTGATCATTGACAATCTGAAATGACACGACTTTCTTGATCTGATTATTTTCTTTCACAAAAGGAATCATTGTTACAGAAAGATAATAACCGTCCAAACCATTGCTGACATTTGCCGAATATTCCAATTGGTTTGGGATATCTGACAGGTTCAAATTTCCCCGTTCAGATGCCGGGACATTGGCATATTGTACATTTCCAATTGCTATTTGCCTAACACCAGTTGCACGTTCCTTGTAAGAAAACTGCGGCACATTATTACGCACACTATAACCAGAATTGGAATAAAAAGGCAATTTTGAATTGTAATCAGGTCCTTTGGAATATTCCTTTACCCCTTGCCAATCGATAACGACCGTTTGAGCAGAAAGATTCAGTACAGAGAGAAACAAAAGAAAAAGAAAATATTTTTTCATGATGTCTAAACGATATTTCGGCAAATATATTCTATCTCACAATAAAAAAAGATTTAAGTCGTTAAAGATAGGCAGAGTTATGTTGGCGAATTCGTTAGAATTTGTTTTCTTTGCAAATCGTTTTTCGAAAAATTAGTTGAAATAACACATATTTAAATATGAACAAGGGTAGAATTTTAGCAATTCTTTTAGTAGCAATTTCGCTTACGGTAACCAGCTGTACCGGCCATGGTGGCGGTAGAAAGAAAGGTGGCGGAACCAAAAAGTTCACGAGCACGACCGGTTGGAAGCCCAATGATCAAAAAGGTTGGTTTTTTGGTGGGAAGAAAAAACCAAAAGTTAAGGCTTGGCCTGGGATGGTATTTATTGAGGGTGGTTCATTTACCATGGGATTAGTAAAAGATGATGTAATGCATGATTGGAATAACACTCCAAAACGTATGCAGGTACGTTCATTTTTTATTGGTGAAACAGAAATAACCAACTACCAATACCGTGAGTACCTTACATGGTTAAAAGTTGTATTTCCACCTGAAGAAGAACAATACAAACATATTTATGAAGGATCTCTTCCAGATCCGGAAGTATTTAACAATAAATTGTCAAGAAATGATTTTGACAATGAAACTTATCTTTTCTCAACCGAATTCCAATATTATCCGGTCGTTGGGGTTACCTGGCTACAAGCAAGTAATTATTGTGATTGGTTAACAGACAGAGCCAACGAAAAAGCTTTGATGGACAAAGGTATTTTGAGCAAGGATTATTACTCTAATGAAGAATACAACTACGGTTCTAAATATTTTGATGCTGAATCTTACAAAAACAGTGACAGTAACGTATCAGACGCTATCGACACCACCAGATTAGCCAAACAAAATAATATCAGAACTACCAATCAACGCATTCATAAAGCAAATAGATCTACAACCGCGCTGGACGTTGCTCCTTTCCGCTTACCAACAGAAGCAGAATGGGAATATGCAGCTTTGGCTTTACCGGCTGACAGAGAATACAATGCATACCAAGGTAAAACTGTTGTACAAAATGAATTGAGAGGAGAGAAAGGCCGCGCAAGAGGTCAGTATATGGCCAACTTCAAAGTGGGTCGTGGTGATTATTCTGGCCCTGGAGGATTTGGTAACGATGGTTCAGCCATAACAAGTGATGTTAAAAAATTCCAGTCAAACGAATTCGGAGTTTACGGAATGTATGGAAACGTTGCCGAATGGACTGCAGACGTTTACCGCCCAATCATTGATGATGAAGCAAGTGATTTTAACTATTTCCGTGGAAATGTTTACGAAACGGTAATCAACAATGAAAACGGTGGATTTATGAAGTTTGAAGACGATGTTGAATATGATACACTGAACAATGGTAAATTAACTTATAAATCATTGCCTGGTAAATACAAAAAAGAAATTGAAGAAGACAACATTAACTATCGAGATGGTGACCGTATGTCTTCATTGAATCCACGTGTTGAAGATGACTATTTTGATGAAGGCTTTGCCACTACCACTATGGATTCTTTAGGAAACATCATTGAGGTACCTTCAGCAGATTCTGCATCAGGTGATTCATCACTTCTTGCCTTGATGGGCAGCGGGTCTTCAGCTAGTTCTACAGGCGAAATGTACAACGCACCACAACGTAAGTTTTATGTTGATGAAAAAGGAAGAATCATCTTGGAGAAAGACGATGCTCAAAGAACCAGTAACATCAGCGATGAAGTTCGGGTTGTAAAAGGAGGTTCATGGAGAGATCCTATCTACTGGTTGGATCCGGGACAAAGAAGATTCCTTCACCAAGCAGAAGCTAAAAGCTGGATCGGATTCCGTGTTGCCCAGGATTATCAAGGGTCTCATGAATCCAAGAGATCTAAATCAGGAACAAAATAATTCCATTATATTTGTGAAAATCCAATCCCAATCCGAGTCATCGAATTGGGATTTTTTTTACATTTACTCCTATGAATATCGAAAAACTTTATTCGCTGTTTTTACGCTCTCAGAGCGTTTCTACAGACACTCGGAACATTGAAATGAAATCGATTTTCTTCGCTTTGAAAGGAGAAAATTTCAATGGAAATGAATTTGCTGCTCAAGCCATAAAGTCGGGAGCGCTCTGCTCTATTGTCGATGA
>JAEWHB010000082.1 GCA_023388015.1 Bacteroidota bacterium | reverse complement strand
AATCCTTGTAATATTTTCTTTTCAAAACGAAATACTGAAAAGGAATTAATTTTTTGGTATAATAATTTTTTATACCCGGTTTTCGGTTTGTGCGGTAATGAAACAATCGTTTATAGAAGCCAAAGTGCGAATCTATAACCGCCCAAAAATGAGGGAATCCTTCATAAATCCAAAAAATAATTCCGGTAATGCCGTCAAGGGACAGTCTTGCAAAGACGAAAGGAAAAACTTTCCATTCGGGAAGGTTTTTAACCAGCATCCACAAACTGTTCCTGAAGTTTAAATAAGTCTTTTTGGGATTACTGTTTTTCAAAGTTCCGCCACCCAAATGATACACTTCGGATTCTCCGCAATAAAACACTTTCCGTCCTGAATTATTGATCCGCCAACACAAATCTATTTCTTCCATGTGTGCAAAAAAGCCTTCGTCAAAACCGTTTGAGTTGATGAAATCTTCTGTTCTGATGAAAAAACAGGCGCCGCTTGCCCAAAAAGTTTGTATGGTATCGTTAAATTGTCCTTTGTCTTCTTCCAAAGTCCAGAAAATACGTCCGCGACAATAAGGATAACCGAAATTATCTATAAATCCACCAGCTGCACCGGCATATTCAAAATGCGTAGGTTTTTTATAATCCAGAATTTTGGGTTGTACAACTGCAATATCGGGATTGGATTTAAATAGCTTTTCAATCGGATTTAACCAGTTTTCTGAAACTTTCACATCGGAATTGAGTAAACAGAAAAGATCATAATTGGGAAAGTCTGGACTTTTTAAAATCTTTTTAATTCCTTCATTATAGCCTTTAGCATAACCATAATTCCCTTCATTTAGAATGATTTTGACAGTTGGGAAATTCGATTTTAAATAATCAAGCGAATCGTCTGTGGAAGCATTATCGATTACGTAAATATCAGAACCAGCCGAATAAGCAATTACAGATGGGAGAAATTCTTCAAGCAATTTTCTACCGTTCCAATTCAATATGGCAATGGCGGTTTTCAATAGTCGATTCCTTTTTTAAATTTCCATCGTTTGTGGCTCCACAACCAATTATCGGGATTATTTCGAATGGTAATTTCCAATTTCTCAAAAAATTTGTGGACAATTTCCATTTCTTCAAATTTCTCACCGTCGGGAAGAATCTGTTCAAAAGTGGTATGATAATGCCCTTGTTTTACTTTCACCATATTACAGAAAACAACGGCCATGTTTTTCTTAATAGCGATTTTATCAAATCCTATAAAAACGGGCGTAGTTTGATTTAAGAATTCCAAATCATAATGTATCGCAGATCTTTTGGGACTTTGATCCGCCACAAACAAATAGGCATGACTACCATCATTTGGAGTGCTCATCATAAATCGCGGCGTATTTTTCATGTCCAATTGAATGGTGCCAAATTTTCCCCGTATTTTGTTGATTTGTTCATTCCAAAATTTGTTTTTCACTTTGTGGTAAACGGCAACCGTATGGGGCGTTTGAACATTTGGGCCCATTGCTACAAACCATTCCCAATTGAAAATATGTCCTGCCATCATCATCACATTTTTCTTATCGGACTGACATTCTTTGAAAATTTCTAAGTTGGAGTAGGTATGACGTTTGTCTAATTCTTCAATCGAAATGGATAAACTTTTCAAGGTTTCAACTAAATAATCAGAAAAGTTTTTATAAAATTTCTTTTGGATTTGTTTAATTTCTTTTTCCGATTTTTCAGGAAAAGAATTTTTCAGATTTTGATAAATTACTTTGCGTCGGTAACCGATGAAATAATTCAAGACAATATAAATCAACCATGA
Organism: Bacteroidota bacterium; assembly: GCA_023388015.1. Taxonomy (GTDB): domain Bacteria; phylum Bacteroidota; class Bacteroidia; order Flavobacteriales; family Weeksellaceae; genus Moheibacter. The sequence continues at coordinate 2,397 of JAEWHB010000082.1, read as the reverse complement.
AAAACCATAAAGAATTTTAAACGGCAGAAGTGAAAACGCATAAATTATTCCGTAAAAAATCCGGTTCATTTCAATTCATTTAATCGGTAAATTTAAGACATTCTTTCCAAAGCGAATCATTTGGTGGTGGCGCAATGATGCTGATTTTTTCTTTTTTTACCGGATGATTGAAACTAATTTTTCTAGCATGCAGTGAAATACTTCCGTCGGGATTGGAGCGTTTCGCGCCGTATTTTAAATCTCCTTTGATGGAATGCCCGATAAAACTCAATTGCGAACGGATTTGATGAGATCTTCCGGTAAATAAATCCACTTCGAGCAAAGAATAATTATCCAGATTTCCCAAAACTTTGTATTCGAGAATAGCATTTTTTGCATCCTGAGTAGGTTTGGTGAAAACCGTAACCTTATTGTTTTTTGGATTTTTGCGCAAATAATGTTCGAGTCTTTCGAAATCTTTTTCAGGTTTTCCTTCAACAATCGCCCAATAAGTTTTCTGAACTTCACGTGTTTTGAATAAATCATTCATTCGTGCCAAAGCCTTTCCTGTTTTAGCAAAAACCAAAATTCCACTTGTAGGTCGGTCGAGCCGATGGATCAATCCCAAAAACACATTTCCGGGTTTTTGGTCACGGACTTTGATGAATTCTTTCAGGGATTCAATCAATGAAATGTCGCCGGTATTATCGCCTTGCGAAAGTTCACCTGGTTTTTTGTTGATGATCAACAAATGATTGTCTTCAAAAAGTATTTCCGGTTGAAGTTTCAATGAAGTTTCAATTTAAATTGAGAACAAAAATGGCTTAATATTGTTCTTTTTCATTCGGGAAATCCACAGATTTCACATCTTTCACATAATTCTGAACCGCAGAAGTAATCTCATCATAAAGATTCAGGTAACGACGAAGAAATTTCGGGCTGAATTCGTGGGTCATTCCCAGCATATCGTGAACGACCAAAACTTGTCCATCACAATGAGGTCCGGCACCGATTCCAATTGTGGGAATGCTGATGCTTTCGGTAACTTTTTGAGCCAATGCAGCCGGGATTTTTTCCATTACTACCGAAAAAGCACCTGCTTCTTCCAGAAATTTCGCATCATCTAATAATTTTTGAGCTTCTGCATCTTCTTTGGCTCTAACTTTATAAGTTCCGAATTGGTAAATGGATTGAGGTGTCAATCCCAAATGACCCATTACAGGAATTCCGGCATTCACAATTCGTTTAACGGATTTCTCGATTTCAATTCCGCCTTCTAGTTTTACGGCATGTGCACCCGATTCTTTCATAATCCGAATAGCCGAATCCAATGCGCGCTGTGGGTCGGATTGATAAGTCCCAAAGGGTAAATCTACCACCACAAGGGCTTTTGAAACGCCACGTACCACAGACTGCGCATGGTAGATCATCTGATCAAGTGTGATGGGAAGCGTAGTTTCATGTCCGGCCATCACGTTGGAAGCAGAATCGCCTACCAAAATAGCGTCCACGCCACCGGCATCTACCATTTGGGCAATGGTAAAATCATAGGAAGTAAGCATGGAGATTTTCTCCTTTCCTTTCATACTTCTGATGGTCTCTGTGGTGATTCTTTTTATTTCTTTGTTGACAGACATAGTACGTCTAATTTTCGGCTAAGATAGGGTTATTTCACTGTAAATGCTTACTTTTGTGACGCCAAAATTTAACGTATGAAAATAGCAGTTGTGGGGACAGGATATGTGGGACTATCAAACGCAATCCTTTTAGCTCAGCACAATGAAGTAGTCGCTTTGGATGTAATAAAAGAAAAAGTTGACTTATTAAATCAAAAGAAATCACCCATTGAAGACGCGGAAATTTCGGATTTTCTTAAGAACAAGGAATTGAATTTCAAAGCCACTTTGGATAAAAAAGAAGCTTACGAAAACGCCGAATTTATAATCGTTGCAACGCCTACCGATTACGATCCACAAACCAATTATTTCAATACAAGCAGCGTTGAAACGGTCATTCATGACGTGATGGCAATCAATCCAAATGCGGTGGTACTTGTCAAATCAACGGTTCCGGTTGGGTTTACCGAAGACTTAAAAAACAGATTAGACTTTCAGAATATCATTTTTTCTCCCGAATTTTTAAGAGAAGGAAAAGCTTTGTACGATAATTTATATCCATCACGAATTATCATCGGTGAGAAATCAGAAAGAGCTGAAAAATTTGCGGAATTGCTGATGGAAGGAGCAGTGAAAAAGGATATCAATACTTTGTTTACCAATCCTACAGAAGCTGAAGCGATAAAATTATTTTCCAATACTTATTTAGCGATGCGCGTGGCTTATTTCAATGAATTGGACAGCTATGCGCAAATTTACAACCTCGACAGCCGACAAATCATCGAAGGCGTGGGCTTGGATC
>JAEWHB010000059.1 GCA_023388015.1 Bacteroidota bacterium | reverse complement strand
CAGCGTTTGAAATCGGAATGACTTTGTTTAAAACCTTTTTACCGACCGGTTTCAGGTTATTGACCTGATCGTATTGATTGTATTGGAAAAACTGATGGATATTGTTTTCGTAAATTTTTGTGATTTCGACACGAACGGCTTTCAGCCCGACTGCCTGAAAGGGAAGATTGATTTTTCCGTCAGAAGAAGGAATGATATTTCCATTTCCAACGAATTTTACCTGTGGATATAAATTGATGAAATTGACATTTTCTTTCAGTGGTTCATCGATTTTATTGCCGTAAGCACTGGCAATTCCCGGGAAAATATTGAGTTCATATTCGCCACCGATTTTTTTGGACGTATAAATCTTGAGTTCATTTCCGTTGATAATGGTGGATTTGATGTAATTATCGGGAGAGCTGTCGTAATAATAATCATTGGTGGTTTCGCTTTTGGAAGTCTTTTTAAGTTCGACCAAACCGTCCAGAAAAGCATCGGATTGAAGTGCTTCCGAGAAATTGACCGAAATATATTGTTCGGGATGTGAAACGGATTTGATCTGCGTAATTTTAAAATTGCCTTTGGCCGGAATATTAAATTTCTGATTGATTTTTTTCTTGATTTCCAACGGTTTTCCGTCCCATTTCAGAATTAAATCTTTGGTTTTATCGGATGCATCGAGTCCATTGATGGTGAAACGATGGTTTCTCTGATTGTCGGAATGTTCCCAGGAAACCGGAAGTTCTTTTCCGCCGAAACTCGCTGTGAGCATTTCATTTACTTGAGATGAATTGGCAAAATCGGCGGTATGAAGATTTCCTGTGAATTTATAATTTCCTTGTCCGTCTTGTGTGTCCTGAATTCCTTCGAGATTGATGGTAAAATCCTGTTTTTTTGCCTGAAACTGAAACTCAAAAGTTTGAAGTTCGTCAGGAATTTTGGTGTAAATCGGTTTTAAATCAAGTTTTCCGGTGTAAATTTCTCCTTGTTCGAGTTTTTCGTCGGGATGGAATTCCAAAGTGGAATTATCGATTAAATAAGTTTTTCCTTTGATGGAAGGTGAAAATTTGAGAATATCGTTTTTCAAGGATTTGTCTTCGTTGATCTCCAGCGGAATATCGGATTGTAAAATAACTTTGATATTGCTTTCGGTAGAAATTAGCCCGGAAGTATAAGCCGAAACATAAGCGGCAAATTCGGGATTGACTTCCATTAACTGTGCATTTTTTTTGGACTTACAAGCTGAAAAAATCAGTAAGATGAGAACGGGGAATAAGATGAATTTCTTCATAAAAGAAAGATTTGGACGTAATCAAATTTAATAAAAATTTGTTAGCGAAATGTTAAAAACCATTAAAAACCAAATAAATAAGCAAAGGAAGGAGTGAAATTCCTTCGAGCCAAAAAGCATAATAAAAGTTGTTTTTCTTTACAGAAGAACTTGCGGTAAGAAGGAAAGAAATCAGCAAAGAAATCAGCCAGGAAATTACAAATAAGCTAAATTCTCTAAATTCCAAATAGAAAAAAAATCCACTGAAAATCAGACTCAAAAGGGCGAGAATTTTTGAATTTTTGATGCCGATTACTTGTGGAATTGTTTTCAGTTCTTTTTCGTCCGATGCTGAATCGCGGATGTCAAAAGGAATAGTAATGCCGATGACAAAGAGAAAAACCGAAAGAAATAATAAAGAATGTTGAAAAACAGCCTGATGTACCACGAGCAATAAACCGATGGAACTTCCTGCCCAGACAAAGGCGATCAGAAATAATTTTAGAAAAGGAATTGCGCGTAAACCCAATCCCGAAAAGGGAAGTGAATAACAAAAACTGACAAATCCCAAAACGCCGAGGTAGAGAAAAGTTTTGAGTTCAAATCCACGCAAAAGCACACAAATCAAGGCTCCGATAAGTCCGACGTAAGTTAGGATGATTTGCATTCGTTTTTCGGAATGAAATTGAAAGAATTCGTTTAAGGTTTTTATCCGTGAAAAATTATAAATCGCAAGGGTTCCGAAGAAGACAATTCCCCAAACCGAAAGAATTTTCTCATACAAACCCAGCTGGAAAAATATGAACAATCCGGTGAAACAAAGCGCCACCCAGATATTGGTTTTGAGTAAATATTTCTCAATGAATAATTTCATTGGAACAAATGTAAATCATTGGATTTTCCGCACCAATTCTTCGGGAGCGAAAATTTTAATTTCAGATAGTTTAAAATCTTTCGGATTTCGGGTAACGATGCAATCCATATTCTCTATGCTGTAGGCGGCATTTATTTGAATTGCATCTTCAAAATCTTTATGGGATGATTTTAAACTTTTCCTGATGATTTCCTGACTGACTGAAATATTCTGTACAAAGTCTGATAAATTCAATAAAACTTCGCGCAATTGTTTCTCGTCTGTATATTTCTTCAAAAGGTAATAAGCTGTGGCAAATGCATGAGAAGAAGTGTATAAATTCAGTTTTTTGTTTTCTGCAATCTCAATAATCCGGACGGCAAATTTACTGTATGGTTTACGATCCGCGATTAAATCTACCAAAATATTAGTGTCTAAAAATATACGGTTCATAAATGTTTGTTTTCATAATATGAACGTAATTCTCTTTCTTCATCGAAATCTTCCGGCAAGTTTACGGCACCTACTATTTTTTTCAATTTTGGCAAATGGCTTGTGGTTTCGCCTTCTTCCGTAATGCTACTCAAATAACTTTCCACAATGTCTGACAAACTTCTGCTGGTGCGTTTGGCGTATTTTTTTGCACGTTCAATAACCGATTTTTCTATGGTCAAAGTGAGTTTTGTATTCATCGCTGCACGTGTTTATTTTGTAAAGATACGTGTTTTATTTTTTCTATTTTATTTCTTCTGCTTTGCATCTTGTGAAATTAACCAGTTTTTAATGCTTACAACCCTTTCAAAACTTCAATCACAGTTTTTAAAGTAAAAGCATTTTCGACTTTTTTGCTTTCAAAAACCATAAAATATTTGTAGTTATTTCCTGCTTTTTCTGCCCACACCCTGCCTAACTCACGTTTGTTTTTGCTGTCGTCATTATCCAGATAATCTCCTTTTGTTTCAATTAAAACAATATTTCCTTTGTGGGTTTTGATGATAAAATCAGGATAATGATTATTTTGAAATCCATTGATAAAAAATCCCTTTCCTCGTGTAAGATTTCTGTGCCAAAATTTTACATTTTCTAATGCTGAAATTTCTGAAATCATTTTTTGCTCAAAACCATTCATACTGTCTTCACGTTCATAAAGCGATTTTGAATTAGGAAGACTTGCATTTATCGGTGTGATTTTTTCCGGAAACGGAAAACTTTCCTGCACTTCGATTTTATTGCTTGCAATGAATGTTCTGAATCTGGTTTGAGCATATTCGTCCAAAAATTCCTGAATTTTATCTTTCAGTTTTTTGACATAAATAAAATCATTGTCAATTACATCACGAACTTGTTCTGATGACAAATTTTCAAAAACCCTGCTTACATATTGTGTCAGTTCCTGTTGTTTAATCGGATACATATCGCCCAGTTTACTCACAATGATACTGCTTATCTGTCTTAACTGCGAATCTTTCGGTTTAGACAAAATAGAATCTATTAAAACAGATTTTGCTTTTGCATTCACTTTTCCTGCTGTAACCGTTCCTTTGTTTTGGTCAAAATCAACAGCGTAAATTTCTTTTGAAATATCATCAAATGAAACATCTGTACTGTGTCTTGAAAGTTTAAAACCGTCTAAAAGTTTATTTTTGTGCAACAATTCCCAATCTTCGTTCAGTTCTTCAAAAAGCATACTTTTTAATTCGTCTTGTTTTTCGATGAAAAACTGTGGTAATTTCAGATTTTGTATCTCTTCCTGAAATTGCGGGTCAATACTATATTGCTTGGGTTGTGTTTTCATAACATCGGTAAAGATTGAAATATCATCGTCAATATCGGTGGTTTTTAGTTTTTCTTCAAATTGTTCGCCTTGTTGCGTTGCCTGTTTTGTAATATCGGTAAGCAACGGATTATTTTGGGTAATTGTATATAGCGTAACTTGCTCATTTGGATTGAACGCAATTTGCGAAACATCAAAATCTTCATCGGATTTTACTTCTTCATTTTCGTCAAACAAACCGCTTTGCAAAATTTCATTTGGGGTTAATTCTTCTTCGGGTTGTTCCTGTGCAAAATAATCTTCTTTACTAAACCCGCTGTCTTGCAATCCTTTGACGATATTTGCCAAAGTTTCATTGAATTTTGCCGAAGCCGTCAAAACAAACGACATATTTAACAATACGTTTTTGTGTTTTGAAACATAAGGCTGACGCAACACACGACCCAAAATCTGCTCCACATCAACAGCCGAACTTTTATCAGCCAACGAAGCCAAAATATACGCGTTCGGACAATCCCAACCTTCTTTCAAGGCATTTACGGTAATAATATAGCGTACAGGACAATCTTTGCTCATCAGGTTTACGCCTTTCAGTTCGTCAATATTGCTTGTCTTGATTTTAATTTGTTCTTCGGGAATTTGCAATTTGACCAACTGTTCTTTTATCTTTTGAAAAGTCGTATTGTCTTTACCTTTGATATTCGATTGTGCCTGAAACAAAATTATCGGGCGAATGTACTTACCCGTTTCTTTTTCCTCCTCTTTGGCAAGAAGTTCGAGTTGGCGTTGTAAATGCAAAGCACTTGTGATGACTTCCTCTTTTTTGTGATGATTATAGACAATTACAGGCAATTTGACCATATTTTCCTTCTTCAATGCCAACGCATTTACAAACGAAATAATGTTACTGCTTTCTTTTGGTGTTGCGGTTAAATCCAAAACCAATGACGGATTGAGATTCTGCAACATTTCTTTGCTCAAATCACTTTCGGCATTGTGACTTTCATCAACAATTACGATTGGATTCAAACTGCGAATGATATTGATTAAAGCCGTTTCGTCTGTTTCGGACAATACCAAATCTTTATCTACAATCGTATTTCGGAATGATTCCAATGCTCCGTTTTCCTGATATACTTTTCGGTCGTCCTGCTTTCTGGAATTGACACGTAAACTACTGAAATTGAATACAAAAATATTCAATTGTTCCGCTACCGAAGACGGATTGAAATTCGCACCCTGCAATAGTTGTTCTTTCTCGTAAACTTCTACCCGATTGCTGAATAAACTATTTAGCTTTTCTCTGTATGGATGATTCGGATTTGAAAGATTTTTAACCGTTTGTTGTAACAAATTTGACCACGGCACCAACCAGACTACCGCTTTTGGATTGCCTTTGCTGAAATGTTTGCTGATTGTATGTAAAGCATTTACAGCGATAAAGGTTTTTCCACCTGCTGTAGGAACTTTCACAGCGATATGCACCGCATTCGGAACATTGTCCTGATACGGTTTCATTCCTGTAAATGAACCGTCTAATTTTGGCGAATATGGAACGCCTAATTTATCTTCCCAATATTGTGTAAAGGCTTTTGCAGGCGTATCGTGTTTCTGCACATAATCCAAAAACAACTCCAAATCTTTAATTACTTTATGTTGGTAGGGTTTTAATTCCATGGTTTACAGTTTTGAAATATCTCTCGGGATTTTTTTGAAAATAATATGGTATTTGTCCATGAGTTTATCGTTCAACAAACAAACATCGGCATAGATTACGTATTGTGATGCTTTGGTTTTGAGCGTTCGCAGAAAAGTTTCATCTAATAATGTGATACTTTCTTTTTCGTAATGGAAATAATAAGCAGTGTCGTTTTTGGTTCCCAATAGATAGTTCTCTTCCTGCTTTTGATACGTTTCTTTAGTTTCCATATACCATACGTATTCGCGAATTTTTTCTATGTCAATCTCCTCGTTCAGATTATGGTTTTCATCAAAAAGCGGCTGTCCCAATTCGTAAAAACTGAAACTTCCGCCTGTTCCTTCTGCTGTTGCTGAGCTGGCCGAACCATAACCGTTGATGACACGTTTCACACGTTCGGCAGTAATGCTTTCAGCATAATCTTCCATTTCTACCAAAATAAATTTGCGGTTGCCACCGTCTTGTTTATTGAGATTGAGAACAGCGTGAGCGGTTGTTCCGCTACCTGCGAAGCTATCGAGGATGATGGAGTTTTTGTTGGTTGATAATTGTAAAATTTGTTCAATCAATCTTACAGGTTTTGGAGTAGAAAACTCTTTTTTATTATCAAAAATTGAATGCATTTCATCAGCAGCATTTTTGTTTGAAACTTCATTTAGAATTGAACGAAACACTTTTCCTTCTGGCATTCTAACTTTTCTTACAACCGTATATTCTCCTTTTTTATTTTTGATAAACCCTACATTGCCATTTTTTAGACTTTCCTCAAATGTAGATTTTGATATTTGCCAAGTACCATTTTTAATAATACTTCCGTCTGGGCATTCTACATCATAAATAATTGGATTATTTAAACCTGCTCTTGATAGCGTATCCCAATAATAATTCCCTATTTCATCTTTTTCTTTATATCTTTTCAAATAATTTTCATCGTAATCTACTCTCCATTTTTTTGTTTGAAATGATTGATTTTTAACATAACAAATTATGTATTCGTGGTCAACCGCTGCATAGAACGAGTCATTGCCTCCTCCTTTCCTTTTTTGCCATATAAAATCCGTGATAAAATTTCCCGCACCCCAAATTTCATCACAAACTAATTTCAAATTAGCTTGTTCATTATCATCAATTGAAATAAAAATAGCACCGTCATCAGCAAGTAGTTTGTGTAAGAGTTTTAAACGTGGGTACATCATACACAACCATTTGTCGTGTCGGGTTAAATCATCGGCTTCTTTGCCAACTACCTGTCCTAACCATTTTTTTATTTTCGGGTCGTTTACATTGTCGTTATAAACCCAACTTTCGTTACCGGTATTGTAAGGCGGATCTATGTAGATGCATTTTATTTTCCCTTCGTATTCGGGCAAAAGTGCTTTTAGAGCTTCGAGATTGTCTCCGTGAATGATAGCCCCTCCCGACCTCCCCAAAGGGGAGGAGTTGGTTTGTGTACCATTTTCGTAATGATATTGATGTTCCAAAATTTTATACGGAACATCCTGATGGTGATTGATGACTTTATCTTTTCCTATCCAATTGAGTGTGGGCATATTTTTTCGCGGTTTTGGGTTACCAACCAAGCGAAAAAAAAAGGTGCAATCTTCCGCTTGAATTTCCAAATCAGAAAGGTACCTAGGTTGAAACCTTGAACAAATGGAATACAGCAAGAAGACGCACCCGTTTGGGTGCATCCCTGAACTGTTTCTTCTGTTCATTAAAATTTCCTAGGTTTTATCTGAAAAGAAACAATTAGCAACGCTAATCTTTATATGTGTTAAATAATTTTAGTCGATATTTTCTTTTTTATCTGTTTGTGCGAATATAGATAAATCGTATAATATTATCAATCCGAGTTGATAAAGATTAGGTTTTCGTAAGGATTAAAATCGTAAATTTGAGGTTTTAATTCACCGCAAATAAATATGAATACACAAGATTTTTCTCTTCGCCACATCGGGACTTTGTCAGCAGATGCGGCTGAAATGCTTTCTGTTATTGGAAAGGATT
>JAEWHB010000049.1 GCA_023388015.1 Bacteroidota bacterium | reverse complement strand
TCTATTTTCACCACAGTTGGGACAATTGGGAAAAGCAGGCAGAAAGTCCTTTTTCGTTTATCAAAGACCACGTTTTATTGGGCGAAGCAAGCGAAATCGAAAAAGCAGATGCCGATTTAAAACCTTTGATTACGGACGAATTCATCCATGAATTGGTCACATTAATTCCCGACGAATGGTTGAATTGGGATTATGATAAATCGCCCGCCGAACTGCGTCAGGTCTATGCTGACTTTTTGAAAATTAGAAGAGAGAATTCCGGAATATTTGTAAAAGAAGCTCAAAATGCAAGACAAAATCTTATATGAATATGCCGTAATCCGGATTTTCCCCAAAGTAGAACGGGAAGAATTCATCAATGCCGGAATCCTGATTTATTCCAAAGCGGCCAAAAAATTATTGGTCAAAACTTATTTCAACGAGAAAAAATTTCATGCATTTGAAACCGAACTCGACGAAAATCAAGTCCGATTGAACCTGAAATCCTTTGAGCTCATTGCCAAGGCCGACCCTAATGGCGGCCCTATCGCCAAAATGGATATGCCTTCCCGCTTCCGCTGGATGACCGCCATCAGAAGTTCCTGCATTCAGACATCGCGTCCACATCCCGGATTTGCCGATGATTTGGAGAAAACTTTGGATAGGTTGTTTGAGGAATTGGTTTTGTGAAATATTAGACTAATTCCCATCTTTTTACTTCATTGATTAAATAAAACAATTATTTAATTCAAATTCTACATTCAAAAATCCAATTGAATTTTTTGAATACTTCATTGCACTTAAAACAAAAGCAATTCATTTTTTTTTGATTTTATTCAAAATTTAGGGTTAACCCTAATACATGAGAATATATTCCGGCTGATTTTTGCATCAGAAAACTATAAAAAATGAAATAAATTTTAATTCTCTCTCAAACCACCTACACAATTGATCTAACCCCTTTTGCCTAAAACTATTAATTATTAAACATTTAATCCATTAAAATTAATTTTATCATGAAATTAAAATCGTTAGTTCAATTCGCACTTACTTTAGTTATTTTAGTGCCTGCAACCATGTCAACTACTTCTTGTGCAAGAAGAGTAATCGCTCCTGCCCCTACTCAGGTAAACGTAAACACAGGAAGTACAGTCAACGAGAGATACATTCCGAAATCTCGTAAAGAAATCAGGCTAATGAAAAAGGCAAAAAGAGGCGGAGTTCTTTAAAAAATCTCTAAAAGCTATCTGAGATTTCTTGGATAGCTTTTTTTTTAATTATTAATGAACTTCAATTTAATACATGAAAACAATTCTAGGTAAAAAAAAATCCTCTCCCAGTCTGGCTTTTTGCTTTTTTATTCTTTTTAGTTTGAATTCCTTGGTTTATGGACAATCCAAAAAAGAAACCATAAAATGGATCAATACCAATGGCGTTGGTTTGAGTTTGATTGAAAATCCGTCATTGTACTTTTCAATTCAAAAAGTTAACAAGGACAGTATTTATTATGTGTATAATAATCGGGATCTTGATAAAACCTACAGCATTGCATTGAAAGATATTTTATACGAAGACATTGCCACCATAGAAAAGAAAAATCTCCCTCATCATCAAAATGTCACCTACTTCGCTATCAAAGTGAGAAACATTTCAAAAGAGAAAAAAAATGGGAGAACCAAAAAAGTAGAAACTATAACAGATTTTCTTTTTCCGTATGAAAATGAGGAAAAAGCTGCCAGAGTCGTAAAAGCTATCATGAATCTTTCCCAATTAAGCGGTGCACGCGAAAACAAACAGTTTTTTTAATTAGAATTACAATCCATTTATCCGGGAAATCCCTATTCTTTTAGCTTCTTAACTTACACATGAGCGTTTTTCAAGTGGATTTCCTAGGATAAATTTAAATTTTCTTCCAATTAAAATCTATCCAAAACTTAAAACCTAATTCAAATATTTAAGTTTGTCGGTAAAACTAAAAAACAAGCGCAAATGAGGCACAACAACCAGATTTCTTTCATTATTCTATCCCTATTTTTATGTTTTTCCTGTCAGGAGAAATCAAGTAATAAAGAATTCCCCGAAAAATCAACTTCACTTGAAAGTAGATACAAAAATTTAGAAGACTTTGAATGGTTAAGTGATGTGAAAAATTTTTCTGAAGAAAGTTACCAGGAGAGATTTAAGAAACATTACAATCAGAGTTTAGAGAATGATAGCCTGGAAAATGCGGCAGCATATCTAATCGCCTATGGAGCAAGTTCCAAACCAACACAATTGTACGATAGTTTATACCTAAACAAGGCGCTAAAATTTTATGAAAAAAATAAAGACCTAATTTCAGGAGAAGCCAAAAGTCATTTATGTTACTATGTAGGCGTTCAATTCTTCAATTCAGTGCAGTTTGATCAAAGTTCTAAATGGTATAAAAAAAGCATTGAATTTGAAACCGAGTCCTCTACACACCATCAAATAAAAGGATTATCTCATTTACTACTTGCTCAGAATTATTTAGAACAAAGAAAACTGCACGAAACAGAGGAACATCTTATCAATGCATTGAAAATATTTGAAAAAATTGGAGATAAAGAAAATCAAGGAAAAGTATATCTTTTAATGCATACTTTATACCTCCGGAATTTGGCTTTTGACAAAGCGGAGGATATTTTAAAAAAATCGATTGATATTTTCGAACAAGTAAAGAGTAATTATTTTGCGTTCAACGCCCATATCACTTATGTTCATTTTCACATAGAACAAGGAGACACACTGAATGGCATACACCAGGTTGATAAAATGGTTGATTTTGCTAAAAACTATGAGGATATAACGGAATATCACAAAGGTTTTGTAAATCAATTCCTTGCCTTTAAATTTATTGCTCAAAAAAACGAAGATAGTGCCAGGTATTATTTAGATAATGCCAAAGAAATTGCAGAAAAAACAGGAATTACCGATTTGAAAATGAGAAATTTTTATTGGGAAATTTCATTTACAAATCAATTCAACAAATTATTGGAGAATCCGGAAGAAGCAGAATGGTTTTTCCAGGAATTGGGAAAGGCAGAAAACCCAAATGTTCAATATATGCTACAATTGGCAGGTCCACTTTATTATTTCTATAAACAAAAAGGAGATTATAAAAAAGCTAATGAATATTGTGAATTTCTCGTTAGAGATTCCTATAAACAATCAGGCGATCGTTTGAAAAAACAGCTTTTTGAATTGGAAATAAAATACGAAACGGAAAAAAAAGAAAAAACAATTTTACTTCAAGAAAAAAAACTTGCTCAAACCAATAAAATCATCGCTTTATTGATCGGAGCATTTGTATTTGTTTTGTTAATAATCTTATTGGCATTCATTTGGAATAAAAACAGAAGCATTTTAAAGCAAAAAGAATTAGCTGAAAATTTCTCCTCTCAATTATTACAAAAAACAGAAGACGAACGGAAAAGAATCGCTTCTGATTTACACGACAGCGTGAGCAATGAACTCGTAAATCTCAGACACGCCATAGAAAACACCAATGTTCAACTACACGATAAAATCGATTTCATTTTGGAAGAAGTCCGAAATGTCAGTCGGAACATCAGCCCGATTTTATTTGATAAAATTGGATTCAAAGCAAGCGTAGAACAATTGACAGAACGCATCCAAAATCAGCATAATTTCTTCATCAGTGCAGAAATCGATTACAACGGAGATTTGGAAACTGACAAAGAATTACAACTCTATAGAATCATCCAGGAAGCCATCACCAATATTTTAAAACACGCAAATGCAGTTGCCGGAAAAGTAACCATCACCGAGAATGCCCATTTTATAAACGTTGAAATCAAAGACAACGGTAAAGGGTTTAACGTGGATAAAATGCTCGAAAAAGGAAACTGCTTTGGATTACTCAACATCACAGAAAGAACTAAATTTTTAAATGGTACTGTCAATTTTCAATCGGATCATAAGGGAACTATCATCCAACTATCAATACCCAAGTAGATATACGCAATATCCAAATAGAAGATATATGCATTTCGTAATCGCTGATGATCAACCACTTTCATTGCTCGGCACTCAGGCTTTAGTTGAGAGTTTAGGACACGTCGTTTTGGGAACTTATAAAGATGGAGAATCTGCATGGAATACCATCAAAATGCTCAAACCGGATTTAGTAATCCTTGACATTTCTATGCCTCAAATGAGCGGTTTGGAGATTGCTGAAAAAATCAGAATTCACCAATTGCCCTCCAAAATTATTCTCTTGACTTCGCACAAGGAAAAAAGCATTTTCCAAAAAGCAGAAGAACTCGAAATCAATGCCTATCTTTTGAAACAATATGCCTTGGACGAACTCAGAGATTGCATCAAACATTTATCGACCCATGACAAATTTATCAGCCCAAAATTAAATTTTGACTTGGAAAAAGATGCCAACTACCTCGAAGATGAGGCGCTGGAGCAATTAAGCTTCTCTGAAAGAAAAGTTTTGGAATTAATCATCCAACAAAAAACCACCAAAGAAATCGCAGCATTACTATTCCTTTCCGAAACAACAATTGAAGCCCATCGTGCCGCCATCATTCGGAAATTAGGCACCGAACCACCAAAAAATACTTTGCTCCAATTCGCTGATCAGTTCAAGAATATCCCAAGCGCTTTATCATAAAAAGACATATAATCATACATCATTAATTCCGGCTCGTAAATATCTTTCATCTATTCTCTATTCTCTATTCTCTATTCTCTATTCTCTATTTTCTAAATTTAAAGAAAACTCACAAACTTAAACTCCGCCACGCTCATGGCATCGGCGCCGGAAAATAAATCTTCCAGAATTCTGATGCATTGATTTCTATTGCAAATAGCTTGATGAACCCCATGTTTGGGCAAATCGGGAATTTCCACCAACCACATAAATTTATTGTACTTACTGAACTGTACCACAATGTCTTGTTCATTGACAACCCCAAACGTACTTCCGTCATCTTCCGGAAGTTCTTCAAAAATCTCCAAAGCCTGTTCAAAAACAGCTTCCAACGGGAAGTCCATCGGTACTTTGACATTTTCTGTGATATTTTCAAAAAACAATTTCATAATTTAAGTTTCAAGTTCAAAGTTTAAGGTTTAATGTTTTCCCTGTCTGATTAAATTTGAACGTT
>JAEWHB010000176.1 GCA_023388015.1 Bacteroidota bacterium | reverse complement strand
TGCCTTTTTTATAAGCTTCCGATGTATATTTATTGTCGCCAAATGCAAAAAACACAGCATGATTGGGCTGGTAAATCGTCCGGGAGTCGAAATAGATTTCTTCAATCTTTCCGGTGGGATTTCCGGTGATTTCAGCCGAAATAATTTCTGCTAATTCTTTTATTTCGTAGGGTTCCAAATTTTATTTGTTTTTATTAACCACATAGTTACATAGTAATTTCTGCGTATTTCTAAGTTTTTATAGTCCGCCTGAGCGAGATAGAGTTTCAATAACATTGACATTAATTTCATAAATTTTACAACTATTGTGAC
This sequence comes from Bacteroidota bacterium, assembly GCA_023388015.1. Classification (GTDB taxonomy): domain Bacteria; phylum Bacteroidota; class Bacteroidia; order Flavobacteriales; family Weeksellaceae; genus Moheibacter. The sequence continues at coordinate 2,692 of JAEWHB010000176.1, read as the reverse complement.
TATATGGTTTAATGAATAAGGTTGCATGGTTATTCAAGTTGATTAAAAAATTCATTAACCATAGTTTTCTGACCTTCATAAAAAATATTTGAGCTATTGAAATTGATTAGGATTCCTTTCGGCGCTTTTAATAACTTCATATATGTCAACAATTGTGCTTCAAATACATTTGTAAAATCATTGGTTGCCTTCAATTCAACGACCAAACAATTCTCAACAAATAAATCACATCTTAAATCAATTTCCAAATGGTTATTTTTATAGGTAACCGGGATCTTCAATTCTGATGCGAAATTTATGTTTCTTTGATGCAATTCCAACTTCATACACTTTAAATAAACGCTCTCCAACAATCCTCTTCCCATTATTTTCTGAACTTCAATTGCAGAGCCGATTATTTCATAGGTCAATTCGTCTAAATATTTTTTTGAGATCATAGAATGAATGTTGGTCAATTTTCAATAAAAATATATTGAACCCTAAAGATAAATATGAATTTGAAAACAACGAATTTTTTCGATGTGTTTCCTTACGAAAAACTAATCTGCTTAATCTATTTCGACTAAAGGTGCGGTTTAATTTTTTTAACCGCATAGTATCATAGTCTTTAAGTTATAATAGTAATTGAGCTTGTAGAATGGTTTAGAAAACATTTTAAATAGGCTTTTAAGTGAAGCGTAAGCTTCCACTATTGTTTCATTATGTCCACTTACACGGAAGAAAACTATGTGACTATGTGGTTAAGAAAGAAATCAATCTTGCGATTTTTTCATTTCTTCCCAAAAAGCAGTCCGACTCAGTGGTTCATATTCTTCTTTTTCACCCAGCTCCACCAATTTATCGCTTTTGATTTTCCGATGCGAATAATGCGCCAGATTTCCTGTTTTTACACAAATCGCATGGACTTTTGTGACGTATTCGGCAGTGGCCATCAGATACGGCATCGAACCAAAGGGCCGTCCTTTGAAATCCATATCGAGTCCGGCGATGATGACACGTTTTCCTGCATTTGCCAGCTGATTGGCAACTTCCACAATTCCTTCGTCAAAAAATTGTGCTTCATCGATACCGACGACTTCGCATTCGTTGGCCAGAATCAGAATATTATAAGCCGATTCCACGGGCGTTGCAATCAGTGAATTTTGATTGTGTGAAACCACTTCTTCTTCATCGTATCTCGTATCCACAGAGGGTTTGAAGATTTCGACTTTTTGTTTGGCAAATTTTGCACGGTTGATCCGACGAATCAGTTCTTCGGTTTTACCGGAAAACATCGATCCGCAGATGACTTCAATCCAACCACTTTGTCGGGTATGGTTTATGGTGTTTTCTAAAAACATTGAACGGCAAATTTAACAATAATTCAAATGGAATGGTGTGGAGTTGACGAAGTAAATTTCGTATTCGTTCATTGATTTGGCACAATAATTTCATCAGTCATTCAAAATCACAGTTATGAAAAAATTAGCGTATTTAGCAGGATTTCTGATTGTATTTTCCACTGCAATTAGCTGTGCACATCCGGGGCCGCCACCGCGTCCACCACATCCGAAACATGGTGAACATCCACCGAAACCGCCGAAGCCGCCAAAACCGCCGAGGCTGTAGTTTAATCACCAACTTAAACCTGTCTTTTCGAAATTTGAATTGAATTCGAATTATCCAAAAACTTCATTCAAAACCTTTGCAAGACGCAGTCCGCCTTTGAGCAATTGCTCTTCCAATGTGGAAACGTACTGATAATTATAAGGAAACCAAAGTTTATCGCCCGCTTTTGTGTGCGCATAAATATCTTCTGCTTTTTGATAAGAATCATACAACCAGTCGTTGAGATTTCCCGCAGTTAAAGTTTTATTGAATTTCTTATTGTGAAAATCCAGAACTTTGGCGTATTCGGTATAGCTGTATTGTTGAAAATCAACGAGTTTGCTATCCCAAAGCGCATGGATATTGGTTTTACTTCGGAACCATTCGACCTCAATTTTATTTCCACCTAAATCTTCTTCACGCCCGATGTGCAACGGCTGATGTGCATCGCCAATCAAGTGAATCAGAAAGTAAAGATTTTCGTGCTTTTTCTCAAGCGATAAATTTTTATGATTTTTTAATTCATCAATGATGATTAAAGTTCGTTTGTATAGATTTTCCTCGGATGAATTTTCCAAAGTTTGGTCAAATTCAGTTCGATTTAAACCACCGGGAAAGTTCAGGTAATGCCAGGAATCGGCCATTTTCCATTTGGGATCTGACTTCAGGAAATCCGGATAATTGGCCCAATACGCCAAAGGTTGTTTTCCGATGATTTTTTTGATTTGACGTTTGGCTTTGCAGTTCAAATGACTTTCAGCAATTTCTGCTACTACCCTATGACCTGTTGTGCCCCATGCAAACGAATAAACAGATGTAAGCAAAAACCCGAAAATCAATAAGTTATTTAAAATTCTCATATCTTTAAAATGAGTTGCAATCTATGAATTGTATTGAAAATTATCGCCCGGAATTCGCATAAAAATAATCCGTCCAAATCTATTTGGCACAGTATTAGAAAATTAAACTGAAAAAACAGGGTTATGAAAAAATTAATCAGAATTTTCTATTTGTTTTTGGGTCTGACTTTTATTACAGCTTGCGCACCCAAACGTCCTCCGCATCCTAAACCTCCGCACAAAGTTTTGAAAGCAAAAAAAGACAA
>JAEWHB010000072.1 GCA_023388015.1 Bacteroidota bacterium | reverse complement strand
GTTTCAGACGAACCTGATTGGTGGTTTTATTGGAGAAAATGGCCACACGTTTCAGTGAAGTCAGGAAAAGATTTCGGTTGATCGTCAATACGTTTGGATTTTCTTTTGGAATTACCGCTTCATAATTCGGATATTTTCCGTCAATCAATCGACAAGTCAAAACGATGTTTTGAAAAGAAAATCTTGTATTGGTCTGGTTGTATTCAATATTTACGTCTTCATTGCTTCCTGCCAATATGTTTCTCAAAAGATTCAACGGTTTTTTCGGCATGATGTATTCAGTTGCTTCGGCAGATTGCAAATCTTTGCGCGTGTACTTTACCAAACGGTGTGCGTCCGTTGCTACGAATTTAAAATTGTCTTTTCCTGCTTGGAAGAAAACACCGGTCATCACAGGACGAAGTTCGTCATTTCCGGTGGCAAAAAGCGTTTTGGAAATGGCTTCCGACAAAATTCCGGCTTGCAAAGTAGAAGCAACTGCTTCCTGAACTTCAGGCGCTTGCGGATATTCATCGGCCGATTCCAACGCGATCTGATAATTTCCTTGTTCAGACACGATTTCCATCAGATTATCCTCTTTCTGGATAAATGTCAAAGGTTGATCCGGGAAAGTTTTCAAAGTGTCGGACAAAATTTTGGAAGGAACCGCGATTTTGGCTGTATCCCCCGATTCTACTTCAACTGTAGTAGTAATGGTGGTTTCCAAATCAGATCCTGTTATTTTTAATTGATTGCCCTCCAGTTCAAACAAAAAATTATCTAAAATCGGTAATGTGTTGCTGGAATTGATAACCCCGCTTATGAGGTTTACATTTTTAAGTAAACTGCTGCTGGATACGATGAATTTCATACGTTTTTGACTTTTCTAAAATACTAATTGACAAAAATAAATCTTTTATGATGAATTGAAAGTATTTTGTTAATTTGTTATGAACATTTCTATCGCTATTTTTGTTAAATGAAGAATTTTTCATTCGCTTTGGTTTTTTTAGCAAGTTTTGCTTTTGCGCAGGAAGAAATAAGTTTTGAAAATGATTCGGTTTATATTCCTAAATTCGATTTAAAACTAAATCAGGATTTCGAGAAATTTGATTTGGGTTTAAGAATTAAATCCTGGGACGAGGAAACTTGGGAAGAGAAACAAAAGAAACGCCGGCGATATGAACACCTGAATTTTCCTGGTTCAATTGTCAGACAAACCATAGACGGAATTTTTGAAGGAATCTTAAATAATTTAATTTCGAAGAAATGAAAAAAATAATCACTTTATCAATCGCACTGATTTTTATGAGTTGTAATACCCAGAAAACCACTGTGGAAACCACTCAGAACACAGAAGAAACAACCCCTGTTATGGAAAATTCAGAAAATGCCGGCGCTTCGCTGGTGCAACCCAAAGATCCTTTGCTTGGAAAATGGCAACTCGATTATCTTTCTCCGACAAGCGGAAGGGATATCAGCCATTATAAAATTCAAAAACCTTATCTGACCATTGTGGACGACCATAAAGTGGCCGGGAATAACGGATGTAACAATATCGCCGGGGAATATGAATTTGACGAACGGAAAATCAATTTCAAGACCGATAAATTTGCTTCCACACGTATGTTCTGCGAAGGCGTTGACGAGGCTGCTTTTGTCAATACTTTGGGTTCAGTTAATCGTTATGCTGTGATGGATGACGGATTAAAACTGATTCTTTCAACCGATGATGTGGTGATGCTTTCCTTTACAAAAGTTTTTGAAAATGTAGAACGGTAACGGGAATTTAATAAAATCATAATCCAATTCCAAAGCCTTTTCTGCCGTTTGTGTTTCCTTTTTGTCTAAATTTAAGACATAAAAAAAATTGCATGGACAGAACAGTACAATACAAAGGAAACGATAAACTTCTTTTTGGAATTATTTTCGGGGTGCTTGCGTTTTGGCTTTTTGCCCAAACTACGCTGAATATCAATGTTGTAATGGCCAAAGATTTGGGCATTGATAACTCCGTGATGAACATTGCAGTATCTATTACAGCTTTATTTTCCGGAATTTTTATTGTGGTTTTGGGAGGATTGGCCGACAAAATAGGTCGGGTCAAAATGATTCTCATTGGATTTATTCTAAGTATTGTCGGTTCATTATTGGTAGGTTTTACACCAGAAGGAAGTATGTCGGCTCCGGTTTTGATTTCCGGACGAATTTTACAAGGATTGTCTGGTGCGTGCATCATGCCTGCGAGTTTGGCGCTGATTAAAGCTTATTGGGAAGGCGCAAGGAGGCAACGAGCCATTAGTCTTTGGTCGATTGGTTCTTGGGGCGGTTCGGGGTTTTGTTCGCTTTTTGGTGGTTTAATGGCCGAAAATGTAGGTTGGCGTTATATCTTTTTTGCTTCGGCAGTGATTTCACTTATTGGATTTTTCATGGTAAAAGGAACGCCTGAAAGCAAAGTCGAACAAAAAGGCGAGAAAAAGAAACAAGATATTTTAGGGATTCTGACTTTCGTAGTAGTGATGATTGCTCTACAAGTTTTTGTAAGTCAGGGTAGTGAATTGGGTTGGACGAGTCCGATTTCCATTGCTTTGATTGCCGTTATTCTAATTTTTGGTTATTTATTTTATCGGATTGAAAACGGCAAAGACAATGCTTTCATTGATTTTAAACTTTTCAGAAATTCGACTTATACAGGTGCGACGATTTCCAATTTCTTATTGAACGGCGTTGCCGGAATGTTGATTGTATCGCTGATGCTTTTACAACTCGCCGGAAATCTCACCGCAGAATCCGCAGGACTTTTAACTTTGGGCTATGCGATTGCCATTGTGGCGTTCATTCGGATCGGCGAAAAACTTCTCCAAAAATTCGGGCCGCGAAAACCCATGCTTTGGGGATCTATCATTGTCGCGGTTTCCATCCTTTTATTGATGCCGACTTTTTTGGGAATTGCCACCTATAAAATCCTGGCAGTTATCTCTTATACTTTATTCGGATTGGGATTGGCGTTTTATGCGACGCCTTCGACTGATGCCGCACTTTCCAATTTACCCGAAGACCAGGCCGGAGCCGGATCGGGAATTTACAAAATGGCTTCCTCGTTGGGAGCTGCGCTTGGCGTGGCGATTTCAGCCGGAATTTTTGTAGGCTTTAGCGGTGCGAATTTCTCCAATGACTTCCTGCATCAAATAGTGGACTTTGTTGGGCGGCAGGACAATATCGTCCTTCGTGAAGCAGGTATGATAGCTTTAGCATTCAATTTTTTCATGGTCATTTTGGCGATTCTAACTATTCTGAAAACCATTCCAAAAGGTAAAAAGAAGGAATAATGAAAGCAATTGTAGTAGGAGCAACCGGCGCTACCGGAAAGGATTTGGTAGATATTTTATTGAAGGACGATGAATTTTCAAGTGTCGAAATATTTGTTCGCCGAAATCCAAATTTTGAACATGAAAAACTAAAAGTTCATATCATTGATTTTGATCATTCGGAAGAATGGGCAAATCTGGTTCAGGGCGATGTGTTGTTTTCCTGTTTGGGAACTACACTCAAAGCTGCCGGAAGCAAGGAAGCCCAATGGAAAATCGATTATGATTATCAATATGAATTTGCCGCAATCGCAAAAAAAAATGGTGTGCCGAATTATGTTTTGGTTTCTTCTGCCATGGCAAATGCGAACTCCTCTTTTTATTATATGCGAATGAAAGGCGAGTTGGAAGAAGCCGTTAAAAAACTGAATTTCGAGCGAACTTTAATTTTCAATCCGCCCGCTTTGGTTCGGGAGAACAGTGATCGGGCAGGCGAGAATTTCGGAGTGAAATTAGTTAGGTTTTTAAATTTCTTCGGTATTGCCAAAAATCAAAAACCTTTGCCTACAAAAGTTCTGGCGCAGTCGATGGTAAATACGCTGAAAACTTCCGGGAAAGGTATTCATCATTTCCAACCAAAAGATATAGGAAGAACCGAATAATTGAGACAAAAACAAACCCTGTCAAAAGCAGGGGTTATTTTACCTTAAACTTTAAGCTTTTTCAAACCATTAAGGCATTAAGTTCATCTCAATCATTGAAACAATTTTCTTTGCCCCGACCCTAAAGGGTGGGAAATTATTTCTGTGAACATCAGCGTAATCTGCAAGAAAAATTAAATCACAAAAAAAAAACCTGCACAAAGCAGGTCTTTTATATCATTTTTTAAGAAGTTTAAACTTGGTAACAGTTTGCACAACTCACCACTCAAAACTCTACTGAATCGCTTTGATGATATCGTGTTTCGTTAAAATCTGGTGTTTGCCATTTTCCAATTCCACTAGGACAGCCGAATTATCTTTATCAATCAATTTTGAAATCTGTTCAATCGGTGTGTTGGCTTTCACGATTGGGAAAGGTTTCCCCATCAAAGTTTTGGTTGGTTTGTCCGCAAGGTCTTTGTCTTCAAAAAAGGCACGGAACAATTGCGCTTCATCCAGCGAACCGACAAATCCGTCGATGTCCACAACCGGGATTTGAGAGATTTCGTATTTCTTCATTCGCTCGATGGCGTGCGAAACCAATTCTTCTGTTTTCACGGTCACCAACGGCAGGTCGATGTGGTCTTTGATCAAGTCGGCAGCCGTTTGGATGTCTTCTTCCAAAAATCCGCGTTCACGCATCCAATCGTCGTTGAACATCTTCCCCACGTATCGGCTTCCATGGTCATGGAACAATACCACCACCACGTCATCCGGCTTGAATTCGTCTTTTAATTGCAATACGCCTTTGATGGCAGAACCGGCCGAATTCCCTACAAAGATTCCTTCTTCTTTGGCAATTCTGCGCGTGTAAACCGCTGCATCTTTATCGGTTACTTTGGTGAAACCGTCGATCAATGAGAAATCAACGTTTTCAGGTAAGATATCTTCTCCGATTCCTTCGGTGATGTAGCTATAGATTTCGTTTTCGTCAAAAATACCCGTTTCATGGTATTTTTTGAACACAGAACCGTAGGTATCTACGCCCCAAATTTTGATGTTGGGATTCTTTTCTTTCAAATATTTGGCAACACCCGAAATGGTTCCGCCTGTTCCAACGCCCACCACAAAGTGCGTGATTTTCCCATCGGTTTGTTCCCAGATTTCAGGACCCGTTTGTTCGTAATGCGCGATAGCATTGGACGGATTATCATATTGGTTCACGTACCAGGAGTTGGGTGTTTCCTCTGCCAGACGTTTGGAAACCGAATAATAAGAACGTGGATCGGTGGGTTCCACATCGGTCGGACAAACCACCACTTTTGCGCCCACGGCACGCAAGATGTCCATCTTTTCTTTGGATTGTTTGTCGGAAATCACACAGATCAATTTATATCCTTTGATGATGGCGCCCAACGCCAATCCCATTCCCGTGTTACCTGACGTTCCTTCGATGATGGTTCCGCCGGGTTTCAATCTTCCGTCGGCTTCGGCGTCTTCAATCATCTTTACCGCCATACGGTCTTTTACGGAATTTCCTGGGTTAAAGGTTTCGACTTTTGCCAAGACCAAAGCCGGGATTTCTGCTGTGATTTTGTTGATTTTCACCAATGGCGTATTGCCAATGGTTTCGAGTATGTTGTTGTAATATTTCATTTTCTATCGTTTGAAGGGGCAAATTTACTGCTTAATTTCTGAAACGAGTTGTTTTAAACGATTTGGTAATAAATGATGTGATTTTTTTACCACATAGTTACATAGAATGATTGCGTGAATGAGCATTCATAGCAACTTACGTTCATAGTTTTTTATAATCTTGACAAGGTTTTACGATGTAATGAAAACTCCGTAGGAGTTAAAGCTTGGTAGCCCAGAGCTGTAGCTCTGGGTAAAAAGTGATAAGGAGAATGGTTTTGGCGTGTATTTTTGCTTCGGCAAAAATCATGACAAAACGGATATTTTTTAGCCTTGTCAAGGGTTTGAAACCTTGACAAGGCAGTTTTAGCCCGGATGGTAGTGGTTATCCTTTTTCTGAGGGCGAGAGTTTTCTCCCGGAAAAAGAGTGGGAGCGAAGCGCAACTCCTTTTTGCGGGTTAAGAAAAACCGAGAAAGCAGAAAAAGATAGTAACGGACAGCCGGAATGGCTTTTAATTTTTAAGTACGGGAATCGTGAATTTGAGATTGCTTCGCGATGCTCGCAATGACTATCGTTACTTGCAATGACTTCGTTATATAATAAAAAAACGGCAAGAAATAAATCCTGCCGTTTGTATGTTTGATTTCAAAAAAAGAAGTCTTAATACTTAATACTTTGTACTTAATACATTTTAGATATGAATCGCGTGTCCGTAAGCGTCTTCGACGGCTTCCATAATGGCTTCCGACATAGTTGGGTGCGGATGAACGGTTTTCATAATTTCGTGTGCGGTAGTTTCCAATCTGCGTGCGGCAACTGCTTCGGCAATCATTTCGGTAACGCCGTCACCAATCATGTGACAACCCAGCCATTCCCCGTATTTGGCATCGAAAACAACTTTTACAAATCCGTCTGAAGCGCCGTTTGCAACTGCTTTTCCGTTGGCAGAGAATGGGAATTTCCCGACTTTTACATCGTATCCGGCTTCTTTGGCTTTGGCTTCGGTAAGTCCTACAGATGCGATTTCAGGCGAACAATAGGTACAGCCCGGAACGTTGTTGAAATCGATTGGTTCCACGTGTTCACCAGTGATTTTCTCCACACATAAAATGGCTTGAGCTGAGGCTAAATGCGCCAAATCCTGACCGTGCACCACGTCACCAATGGCGTAATATCCGGCAACGCTGGTCTGACAAAAATCGTTGATTTTGATTTTTCCTTTTTCGGTTTGAATTCCAACTTCTTCCAATCCGAGGTTTTCAATATTGGCTACAATTCCAACTGCAGATAGAAGGATATCGGCTTCCAGAACTTCTTCGCCATTTTTGGTTTTGACAGTAGCTTTCACGCCTTCGCCGGAAGTATCAACCGATGTAACTTCTGAATTGGTCATGATTTTCACACCGTTTTTCTTGAAAGATCTTTCCAATTGTTTGGAGATGTCTTCGTCTTCTACGGGAACGATTCTCGGCATGAATTCAACGATGGTCACGTCCACGCCCAAAGTATGATAGAAGTGTGCGAACTCTACACCGATGGCGCCGCTTCCTACGACAATCATGCTTTTGGGTTGTTTGTCTAAATTCAAAGCACCGCGGTATCCGATTACTTTTTTTCCGTCTTGTGGCAAGTTCGGTAATTCGCGGGAACGACCTCCGGTTGCGATGATGATATGGTCAGCAGAAACTTCGTTTGAAACGCCGTCTTCTCCTTTCACCATGATTTTTTTGCCGGGTTTAACGGTTGCTTCACCTTTGATGACTTCGATTTTATTTTTTTTCATCAGAAACTGAACGCCTTTACTCATGGTATCGGCTACGCCGCGGCTTCTTTTCACGATGTTAGAGAATTCGTAAGAAATATTTTCAGGTTTGTTGAAACCAAAAT
>JAEWHB010000001.1 GCA_023388015.1 Bacteroidota bacterium | reverse complement strand
CCGCATAACTTTCGTCACCGAGCATCATTTCTGCCCATTGCCGATCGGACATCGAACCGGTTCCGCTATCGGTCAAAAGGTCAATGTAAACTTTGTCGCTCGATAAATTGAAAAGGTTAAATCCGGCTTCTTCGATCCATTTTTCTCTTTCTTCACGACTTGATGTGAAGATTTCTTCCGTCATTTTGATTTTATAAGGCTCCGCCCAGGGTAATTCCATTTCTGTATTTTTTTGCTTGCTAAATTTATAAAGTTTTTCTGACTAGGGTTTTTTCTTCGCACCGGTCATAAATTCTTTCAAATAAAAAGGTTCAAAGTAGGCAACATCTTCAAATAATTTTTCTTCAAATTTCTTTTCGGCCAGTTCCATCATATTTTTGGCGGAAGGATGCGAATTATCGATGAATTCTGCATGGGGTAAATTCAAAATTGATTTGCTTTTTTCAACGCCGTCGCCTACGAATACAATTTTTTGATCGGCCAATTCCTGAAAAGAATTTTCATCAAGAATTTTAGCTTCAATTTCCGAAATAATTTGGCCTGAAGTATCAAAAACAGCGGTGTAAACCTCCATTCTTCGCGCATCGATCATCGGAATAATCAAATCAAAACCTTTATTGATTTGGCTTTGTGCCAGAATTTCCAAGGAATTCAAGGAAAGCATCGGAATATTCAGTCCAAAACAAAATCCTTTTGCCGCCGAAACGCCAATTCGTAATCCCGTATAACTTCCCGGGCCTTTGGAAACGCAGACCGCATCGATTTCATTCAGGGAAATTTCAGCTCCTTCCAGTGCCCAGTTCACAAACTGATGTAATTTTTCGGAATGACCGTAATTTTCATCGTATTCTTCGCAGAGGCAATGCAATTCGCCATTACGGGAAATCGCAACCGAACAGTTTTTGGTGGAAGTTTCGAGATGAAGAATTGTCATCTTTTAATTTTTATAATGTCTATTGTAAATTCCGTTGTGCGGACAAATTTAGACAGAAAAATAAACCCAATGGGAGAATTTATTCATAAATGTCTTTTCGATGGCCGATTGCAATTACGTCGATGATAAGTTCTTTGTCAATTATTTCATAAATAATGCGGTAATCTCCCACTCTGATTCTGTAACCACTTCTGCCTTTTAGTTTTTTATAACCTCGGGGACGAGGTTCAAATGCTAACTCAGCAATAGCATCAAAAATAGGATTAGCAATGTGATCAGTCAATTTGTCTAACTGTTTCTGAGCTTTTTTGACAAGACAATCGTGAATTCAGGCATTGTCTGCTTGTCGTTTTTTTAAATAATCAGAAAACAAAATGCGTTCCCCATCATCTTCTTTTTTAGCTTCGTCATACAGACGAATGTCTTCCAGTTCTTCCAATTTAGTCAAAATCCGTTCATATTCTTCAATTGGAAGAATGACTGAAATTCTTTTTCCTTTTTTATCGGTTATGTATGTGGTTTTTTCAGCTAGCATAATGATTATGCGTTTCCTACAAAGTTAAGAATAAATTGATTGGTGTTGTTTAAATTATAAGTTCAAAATTCCTCTCATTCTTGTCGTCCGACACGCGGATGGAAGGTTAGGGGAGGCTTTAGACTTATTCCAATTCTTCCATTAACGGTCGTCCGGCATAAAAATCCAGAACTTTCATTCGGAAAATGAAATTGTATTTTGCTTGGGCCATCTGAGATTGCGCCACAACCAGATTGTTTCGGGCAATGTTCAGATCGTAAATATTCAGAATTCCTGCTTCGAAGCTTCTTTGGGCAAAATCAGCCGATAATTCGCTGGAACGAACGCTTTCTTGGGCAGCTTCATAGGCCTGATAAGAAGAATTAGCATTGAAATAAGCTTCCTGAACATTTTCGCGAATGGTTTGTTTTTGTTGTTCCAAAGCATTTTGCGCCAGTGACTCACTGATTTGTGCCTTCTGAACATTCAGTTTATTGTTGAATTTTTCAAAAATCGGGATGCTGACATTTACGCCAAAAACATTGGTAATGTTTTCGTGCCATTGACTCAGCCAAGCATCGGTCATCAATCCTTTGTTGAAATAGTCGATGTAATTTGTGCCGAGATTATAACTTCCGGTAATGCTTGGTTTGAATCCAGTTCGGGCAATTTCAATGTCCTTTTCAGCTGCTTCCACATCAACTTCGGCCTTTTTTACAGCAGGTTGTTGCGAATAAGCGGTTTCCAACACCTGATTCATATCGTAAAGACCCAGACTTATATCGTCTGGAAGTGTTACAGTTGCAATGTCAAATTCTCGGTAATCAGGAAGTTGAAGCAAAGTTGCTAAATTAAACAAGGCTCTTTCCACTTCAATTTTTGCATCGGCAACGTTTTTCTTATCCTGCGCTACATTAGCTTCTGCTTGCACCAAATCTGCACGAGCGATTCTTCCGTTTTCAAATAATTTCTGAGAACGATCCAGTTGCTGTTCGGTGAGTTCTAAATTACCTTCCGCAATCATCAGCAATTCGCGGTTCAGGACAATATTCAGATAATAATTTACCACTAAAAGCGAAACATCATTGATAACACTTTCGGTCTGAAATTTATAAGAATCCACTACCAAACCGGCTTTTTCTTTGTTCAGATTCAGCAAACCGCCGTTGTAAATGGTAATGGAAGAATTTACACCCAAATTATTACTGTATTGCTGATATCCTTTGTCAATGGTAGGATGATGGGTTCCAATCGTAAGGGAATTATCAAAATAACCCCTTGAAGTCGGAAGCCATTGGTTGTTGGCATATTCTAAATCATTTGCCGATAATTCTTCGTTGATTCTGCTTTGCTGAACCGTCAGGTTTTTTTCGGCAGCGTGTTCAACACACTCTGCGAGTGTCCATTTTTTCTGGGCAGAAACCGCAGTCAGAAACGTCAAAAATGTTAGTATCAAAAGCTTTTTCATAATTTCTCCAAGTACTTTATTTGTACACAGCTTTGTAAAATTGTTACACAAAACTACTAAGATTTGAATTCTTGATCTAAAATTTAAGTTAGTTCAATTATATTCGTATAAAATTTAATTTCGGAATGAACAATAAAATGGTAGCGGGAAGCGAGGAATGGGTTTCTCTTCCCGAATTAGGTGTTCCAACCATCAAAGTGCGTGTGGACAGCGGAGCCAAGACTTCTGCACTACATGCCGTTAATATTTTGCCTTTTCAGAGAAACGGCGAAAGCTGGGTTTCTTTTGATGTATATCCCTTGCAGTACGACGGGAAAAGAGTCGTACACTGCGAGGCGCCCGTTGTGGACAGGCGGATTATCAAAAGTTCAACCGGCAACCGCGAATCGCGTTATGTCATCAAAACCACTTTGAAAGTCAAGGAAGAAGTTTGGGAAATTGAAGTTTCGCTTACCGACCGTGATTCAATGGGCTATCGTATGTTGCTCGGGCGAGAAGCGATGAGAGGAAAGATGCTTGTCGATCCCGAAAGCCGTTTTTTGTTCGGACAACTTGCCAAAGAAGAAGCAGAAGCATTTTATACCAAAGGTGTTGAAAACATTCAGGGATTGAAAATTGGGTTGCTTGCCAGTAATCCCGAATTGTACAGCAATCAACGGATTATTGAAGCAGGCGAACAGTTAGGTCATCACATTGAATTTTTCAACATCAGTCAATGTTACATAAAGTTAGATGCCAAAACACCCGAAGTCCATTATCGGGGCGGAAGGACTCTTAATGATTTGGATGCGGTGATTCCCAGAATTCGACCTAGTATGACTTATTATGGTTGTGCACTTACCCGTCAGTTTGAGTCATTGGGTGCTTATGCTTTGAACAACGCCTCGGCCATTACGCATTCGCGTGACAAATTATATTCGCTTCAATTATTATTAAACAGCGGACTGGATATCCCGATTACAGGTTTTGCCAATTCGCCACTTGATACCAATGATTTGATCAAAATGGTGGGCGGTTCTCCACTGATTGTCAAACTTCTGGAAGGAACACAAGGAAAAGGTGTTGTTTTGGCCGAAACCAAAAAAGCAGCCGAATCGGTAATCAATGCCTTTAAGAGTTTGAATGCCAATATTTTGGTTCAGGAATTCATCAAAGAAGCTAACGGGAAAGACCTGAGATGTTTTGTCATCAACGGCAAAGTGGTGGCGGCAATGCAGCGTGAAGCGCCTCCGGGCGAATTCCGGGCGAATATTCACTTAGGCGGAACCGGTTCGCTTGTGAAAATAACCAAAGAAGAACGCAAATTAGCGATAGCGGCAGCCAAAGCAATGGGATTGGATGTGGCAGGCGTGGATTTGATCCGTTCGGCAAAAGGACCTTTGCTTCTCGAAGTGAATTCCTCTCCGGGATTGGAAGGAATTGAAGGCGCAACGGGGAAAGACATCGCACTCGAAATCATAAAGGCAATTGAAAATAATATTGCCAAAAGATTTGTCAAAAAAGGAAAGAAATAATAAGATTTAGAAAATAAAAAAAGGAACTTTCAACAGAAAGTTCCTTTGTACCCGAGGCCGGAGTTCTTAAATTTTTAAATGAATTTCATAAAAATTAAATGCTTTAATATCAACAATAAAAGGATTTGTTTAATTTCATTAAAGATTTAAAAACGAATTAAAATTTATAAACCGTCCCTAAAAACGCCCCTTATTTTATATTTTTTGATAGATTTGTATTGATATGCAAATTAAATATTATTTAAGAGAAGATATAATTAGTAAAGATGGGCTGTGTCCTATTCAATGTTCAGTGTATGTAAATGGCGAACGAATCAAATTCAACATACAAAAGGTTAGAAGCTCTAAGAAAAATTGGAACACAAAAAACCAAAGAATAAAGCCGAATTTAAAAAATGAAGATTATAATTTTCATTTAGAGTACAATCAAATTATTGACGATACAGACACAAAGTTAAAAAATATAAATCGTCATATTTTATTGAACAATCTCTCCCAAAATAAAGCCACAGTCCAGAAACTTCTAAAACAAAACAGTGAGCCAATTGTAGAACAAAACTTTTTTAAAACTTTTGAGCAATATATTGATTCTATTAGGGCTATTTTTTCATATAACACACTCAGAACCTATAATACCACGTACAATTATTTAAAGGACTTTGAAAATTATAGAAAACAAAGTATAAATTTCGAGTCTATTGATGAATTGTTTTATGATGAACTAATTTCTTATTCATTTAGTGTTCGAGGAGCTTCAAACAACTATGCTTCTAAAGTAATTACTCAACTAAAAACATTCTTGAGATGGTCATTTGATAGGGGATATAGTACAAATCGAAAATTTGAAAAATTTAAAAGCTTTGACCACGAAAAGGAAGTTATCTATTTAACCAAACATGAACTACTCACACTATATAATCACGAATTTAATAATAAAAGATTAGAACACGTTCGGGACACGTATTGCTTTGGGTGCTTTACCGGATTAAGATTTTCAGATATATATCAATTGAAGCCTTCTCATATTTTTGAGGATAGCATCAAACTCAATATCAAGAAAACAAAAACTATTGACCACGAAATTCCTTTAAACAAGTTTGCAAAAGAAATCTTGAATAAATACAAAAACACTATCTACGAACCCTTGCCAGTTATTTCTGGACAGAAATTCAATGAATACATTAAAGAATGTTGCAAAGAAACTGAAATAAACACTCCTACAACTGTTTCACGATTTAGCGGAAATAAAAGAGTTGATAAAACAGTTCCTAAGTACCAACTCATCACAAGCCATACAGCTCGTAAGACTTTCGTAACCAATTCTCTGATTTTGGGAATGAAAGAAATGATTGTGCGGAATATAACCGGACACAAAAAGGAATCGACTTTTAAGCGATATGTAAAAATAGCTGAAGACTTTAAACAAAAAGAAATGCAGGAAACATGGGACAAGATTTAAACCAAGCAAATAATTTGAAGAGTGTAGATAATCCATTCGATGTTTATTTATGTCTTTTCAAATGTAATTTAACGATTCCTGAATCCAATGTTGCTATAAATTTTAATGAGAATGACAATTTAAAGGAACTATGCACAAGATTTAGTGGGAATGAATTTAAAAAAGCACTCACTATAGATAATGTTTATAGAATCAAGCATTTATCATTTTTAGAATATAGTCACTTTTTATATCACGTTATTGTTACTTCAAATAATTTTGAAAGTACTGCCAATCAAATTTTCAATTCAAAAGGTTATGAATTCACAAACTATATTGATAATTTTTTAGGTTTTGACCAAATCGATGTAATCGAACCTGTATTTGATTCATTACTAAATGAAAACGGTTGGCAATTTGAGTATGGCTCAAAGGCTTGGCTCCCTGTTTATGATGATGCTATACTTCATTTGAACATTAATAATAATTTCGAGTTTGACAAGAAGACTACAGCATACTTAGTTTCTTTATTATCTGAGATTGAAATCAGAATTCTTCAAATAATTAATGATGACTGTGTGCATCATGATATTAAAATTGAAGACTCGATTAATAATCACAAATGGCTTATTTTGTATGCTTTAGCAAGCGTAAGAAGTAGCTTAGAATTAGAATTAAATATTTACAAAGGATCAACTAGTCATTTCGCAATCAACAAATTAGAAGAAATTACCCTTTTATTTGACACTTATTTCAGAGAAATCACAAACACACATCCTAAAAATCTAGCAATTGATTTCGTAAAATTTTTAACTGGAGAAAACAACTGCGAAGAAGGTTGGAGAACTTATCTGGAAAAAATACTTGATAAAAATTTAGATAATTATAGCGTAAAAGACAGACAAATAGGAATTAGCCGAATATTTTTCTTTCTATATGAAATGAAATGGTTTTTGATGCATTATCAAAAACCAAAACATCAACTAAAGAAAGGTATGGAATTTAGTGAAACCATCGAAAAAATATTTAGAAATAGAGGAATTAAAGGATTTTCGGAGTCCAATATCAGAAATCATCATCTAAATGATCAATTAAGCAAATCATCTAAAAAAGATAAAATACAATTGACTTCCAATGATAAAAACGCTAGCTTTCATTGCTTCAAAGAAACGAACAAAGTCATAGAACAGCTGTACAAATCTTAAGTATTGCGGTGAATTTCCTAAAATCTGCTGCTAAACCACCGCAAAATAATTTTAATCCACTTTAGACATTTGTTGTATTGAATTAAAGTTTAACCCCTTCTAATTTTATACAAATGTCAACTTTACTTTACACACATTCAAAAGATGACTTGGAACGTATTGTTCGAAAGGTCATAAACGAAATCCGTAAAACAGAACTCACATCCGACACAGTTACTCCAGAAGAAGATAGACTATCCCAAAAAGAAGCTGCAGCATTTTTAGGCGTTAGTGTTGTGACGCTAATTTCATGGGTAAAGAAAGGAATTATACCACGTTATCAGATTGCCCAATCCATTTTCTATTCGAAAAAGGAGTTACTTGAAATTGCTCGAAAAAATAAGAATCTCGTAAAAGCATAAGCATGGAATCTTATGAAATCAGTAATTGGATTAAACAACCCAATCGCATTACCTATGCACGATATGAATTCAATGAGATTCAGGAAAACATTCTGACTTTGATAATGGGAGAACTTCAACCTTACTTAACGGAAGAAAAAATCATCAGCAAAGACTTATTTGAAACACCCTTTGTAACGATTGACTTAACCAAACTCTCCGATAAAAGAAACAATTATACTTACATCAAGAAACAAGCGTTTAAAATGAAATTCATCGAAATCAATTACACTTGGTTTGATGAAGTATCAAATAATTTGAAAGAACGTTCTGCAATGGTTCTTACCACGATGGACTATACGCCAAGAATTAAAAAATTGGACATTTACCTGAACCCTCATGTTGTTCCCTATTTGGTTTACATTGGAACTTGCTCAAAAGGAAAATATACCCAATACAACCAAAAAATTGCAATTGATTTACGAGGATATTTGGCAAAAAGGATTTATAAATTCCTATCAAGTTGGAAACTACGTGGAGCAACTAAAATTTCAATATTAGAATTCAAACAAATACTTTTCATTGAAAACAAATACAACCAGCTTTCCGAATTACGTCGGTTACTAAATACAACAAGAAATAAATTACAGAAAGATGCTGACTTAAGTTTTGAATTTTCTTTTGAAAAACGAGAATCAATTAACGAAAGCTACATCACTTTTCTGATTTTCCCCAAGGCAACTCATCCACTTTCAACAAAAATCCAAATCGAGCGACATAACCAATTTTCAACTGTTTACAACGTCCTTTCACATTGGTTTTCAAATTCTGAATCAGATTTTGCCTTATCAATCACCCATAAGATTATGGAAAATGAAAAGTTGACTCCAGCCTACTATCGGCTCAAAAATATGTACAAACAATACCGGAAAAAAGACAAATCATTTCAAGACTGTAGGAACAACATATTAACGAATTGCTTGAAAGATTGGGGCATAAAATAACTAATGATGAATGGTTCTGAAATGATAAAATCAAAAGAAATGATATGCATTGTCAAAGTTGGCGGAACTCCACTTGGCGGTGGTTCTTTCAAAAAATGGCATGTAAATAACTTGAAAAAATTCATTGATTTCCTCAATCGAGAGTATCCTAATTGGCGATATTTCAATGTTTACGATAAAAAGTCGAAAGTACAGATTGGGAGTTTTTCTTCTCAAAACTGTATTGAAGCCAAAAATTAAAAATCCCGATAAATTAATCTAACTTAAATCTTTCTCCAATTTTAATTTTAACTTTTCCCACTCCGGCATCAATCCATTTAACATACTATAAAAAGCTTTTGAGTGATTAGCATGCTTTAAATGACACAACTCGTGTAATAACACATATTCTATACAAGATTTACTTGCTTTAATCAATTCAGTATTTAAAAGAATATTCCCATTTGTGGAGCAACTTCCCCATCTTTTGGTTAGAAAACGATGTTTTAGGCTGATTTCATAGTTTTTAAACTGAGAAAATTCTTCTAAAATCTTTTCTAATATTTCATTAAAAATTATCGATGCTCTATTTGAATAGAACTTTCTTAATTGCTTTTCTACATCTGCCTCATCTTTGGCATTGACTACCAATAGTCCTTTTGAAAACGAAACTCCCGTCTTATGATGTACATTATCTTCTACTTGTAATTTATACTGTCTTCCCAGATAGCGGTGCGTTTCTCCTGAAACGTACAGTCTTTTTGTTGTATACGGTTTGTATAATTCGAACGATTTTTGCTGATCTATAATCCATTTCGATTTTGTTTTCACCTTACTCAATATGAGACTAATCTCCGTCTCAAGAGGTGCAGTAATTTCAACATTTCCTTCCGGAAACACTCTTAAATCAATTGTTTTGCGATTGGAGTATTTTACATCAGCTTCGATGGTTTTCTTACCATACTTATACATTATCTGCTCCATTAATCAATTTGCTTTTTCGCAATTTTTAAAATTTCTTCAATGAAAACATCAAGCAGATCAAACGGAATCTGTTGTGACAGTTCCAATGAAACTGAATAAAAGTAATCATCTAACTCCCCACTGATTTGCTTTTCCAAATCCTTATTTTTTTTCCAATCGATGATTGGTTTTTCTCCATCGAAAATATTCTGAAATAAAATATTTTTTACCTCTTTAGCAATCTGTGCATTGTTGTTCTTTTCAATTAAAAAATTGGATAGCTGATCATTGATCTGGTTGTAAAAGGCTATGCCAATTTTATCTCCAACCAATATTTCCGGCACGTCATCTTGCTTTCCTGTTAAAAAGATATTTTCAATTTCACGGATCTTATTGAGATATTCAGTTTCATCTATTCTACTTTGTTTATAATCGGCGATGGTTTGTTTAATTAGCTCAGATAATTTTCTATAGAAAATAGGATCTTCATCCATTTTGATGGAGATTCCTTTGGAAGTCCTTGATGCAATATGGTCTGCTTTTGCTGCTTTTCCCGTCAATTTTTCTACTTCTTCATCTCTTTGTTGTTTGTTGAAAATATCAATGGGTTGCGTGATTTTTAAAACTTCGCCATCTGTGGTGATGTGTTTGTCAATCAATTTTTGAACTTGTGGTTCGTATTCTTTGAAATCAATATCATCAAAATACCTGCGCTTAACATCGATTCTCAATTGTGTAAAAAATTTAATGTCTTTCTTGTATTTTTCAATGACTTCATCGTTTTTCACGTCATTGAATTCTATGGTTGCCATTGCTAATCCAAATAGCCTAACCAATTTTGATAGTTTTTCGTAGAACAAATGGCGTTGCTGGTCGTCTCCAAGATGAACAGCGTATGCTTCTGTATCGTATTTATTCTTGATGGCGGAAAAAATATCCCAAACTTCGGAATGCGATTGAGGCAAATCTTTTATAACGTCTTTGACATTGGTTACAGAGCCCTTTAAATCTTGGGCATTAAATTCATCACTCCCAGAATAGATTTCTATCGCTTTGTCTAAATTCTCTAGGTTGCCATAATAATCGATAATTAAACCATAATCTTTCCCTTCCGCCACTCTGTTTACACGAGCAATTGCTTGTAACAAAGTATGCTCTTTTAAACTTCGAGTTAAATACAATACCCGATTTTTTGGAGCATCAAAGCCCGTTAGAAGTTTATCTACTACAATAATAATTTCAGGTTCATCTTGCTTTTTAAATGCGTTGATAATGGACTTTTCATACTTTTCTTGCGTACCGTATTTATCCATCATCGCTTTGTGAAATGACAACACTAAATTTTCATTTTCTTCGAATGCATCTTCGTGATTTTCTCTAATATCAGGTGCAGAAATCACTACGTCGGAAGTTACTTTTCCGATTTCATTCAAATATTTTCGGTATAAAATGGCAGTGGTTTTATTGGGAGCAACCAATTGAGCTTTAAACCCTGTTCCCTGTATAAAATCCACAAAATGTTCTGTAATATCCCAAGCTCTATCATAAATTACCTGATCGGCTTTATTGATAGCGTTTTTACTGCTGTATTTTCTTTTTAATCCCGCTTTCCCATACTTGGTCAGGGGTTCAGAAACTTTATCAAAAAAGCTATCCAATGGTTTTTCGTTTACACTAATAGAATTGTGTCTTCCTTCATATAATAAAGGTACAACTGCACCATCATCTACGGCATCTTTAATCGTATATTCATCAATAATACCTCCGAATTTATCAGCTGTATTTTTTTCCGATTTCATAAGCGGAGTACCCGTGAAAGCAATAAAACAACCATTAGGAAAAGTTTTTTGCATTTTCACATTGAATGTTTTATACTGACTTCGGTGACCTTCATCAATTAAAATAAAGATTTCCGACGAGCTAAATCCATCAGGCTCTTGATTAACTGCCGCCTTAAATTTGTTGATAATTGTAGTGATTACTGCATCTGAATTACTTTTTAGCAACTCAATCAAATGCTTTCCTGTAGCAGCTTCTTCAACCGGAATATTGCACTTCTGAAAAGTTTCGGTAATTTGAGAATTGAGATCAATACGGTCTGTAACCAAAATAATTTTAGGGTTTTTGATCTTTTTGCTTAGTGCAATTTGCTCAGCCAACATTACCATAGTCAGAGACTTTCCACTCCCTTGTGTATGCCAAATAACACCTCCTTTTCGTCTTCCGGAATGGTCTATTTTTTCAATTCGTTGGATGGTTTTCGTGATTCCAAAATACTGTTGGTATCGCGTGATTTTTTTTATGCCTTCGTCAAATAGAACAAAGCGAAATATCAGTTCCAATAAGCGGTTCGGGCTACAAATGCTATACAACAACCTGTCTTGTTCCGTTACAGCAACTTCTAATTCTCCTAATTTTGTAAAGTATTTTATGGTAGATCCATACCTCGATTTAAAAACTTTGGTATGGATATCTTTGGGTAATTCTGTTTGCTTTAAATCAAATAGGTCTTGTTGAAATGAAATTTCATCTTTACTTGTGGTGAATTTTTCTTTCCATACCGACCAAAACTTAATTGGCGTAGCGGTTGTCGCATATTTTGCCTCACTTACCGCAAGTGATAATAAGATATTTGAATACAGATATAAATCACGAATCCCGTCTTCTTGCTGATTACGTAAATGCTGTGAAATCCCTTCTTCTATAGGAGATTTATTGGCATTGGATTTACATTCTATCACCACCATCGGAATCCCATTAACAAACAAAACAATATCCGGACGATAGGTGTCGGAACGATTAGAACGTGTTACGGAGAATTCTTCCGATACATGAAAAATATTGTTTTCAGGAGTTTCCCAATCGATGTATTTGAAAGAAAAACTTTTGCGATCCCCATTAATGGTTTGTTCAAATGATTTCCCTAACGTAATCAGGTCGTAAAAATGCTGATTGGCATTCATAAAACCAAGATGAACAGGCAGATTTTTTAATTCGTTAATAGCCAGTTCTACATTGGTATCTGAGAAATCGTGAATAGCATCTTTGTAATCAATTTTATTGATTTTCTGCAATTGACTTTTGAGAACAGAAGTGAGTAGAACATTGCTTTTTCTTTGCTCTCTTAAATCCAAAGCCTGCTCTGGCGAAATATATTGATAGCCCATTTTTATCAGCAATTGAATTGCTGGTAATTGGCTGATGTGGTCTTCTATATACGATGGAATTGACATTTTAAAAAACTATATATTTATCACTATGATGTTTACCTTTTCTCTAACAAATTGTTTAACTAAAGCTCTAATAAATCTTTCTGCAATATCACCAGTTGCTCTTATAGCAAGCGTTTGAGAAGTTTTTCTATCATGAAGCTCTAACATTTCTCTAACAAAAGCTCTAACAGATTCACTAACACATCTTATCTTTTTAACTCCCATTTTGGTTTGCCAAATGATCCTTTATTTTCTATTACTTCATTTCTACGTAATTCTGACAATAGGTGATTTACCTTTGTTTTCTTTTGTTTCTCTGTCATCCAATCAGGTAGTTTAATCCACAATAATTCATCTACATCTTTCCTACTTAGATCTTTATGTTCTTTGATTGCTTTTATAATTAGGTCTAAATAATATTGCTTGTCAAAACCTTTAGTTTTTGTATAATCTGCTTTTTGACCTGTTTTTTGTGCTACTTTTAAACCTATAAAGAAGTTCGGTTTTCTTCCCTCAATTAGCTTTTTGTTTTTCAAATGCTTTTCTTCTAAAGCTGTAAGTGGAAGTTTTTTCTGAACTTTATCCAGCATCATGATTTCTTCTAAGGTCAAATCTTTGTTCTGAGCTAAAAGCCGAGCATACTCCATATCCAGAATTTTTCCGGAAAGTGACATTTTTACTTTTTCGTTTGACAAGTCGTAATCTGGTAGCGGAAAAAATCTAGCTCGTTGAAAATTAAAAATCTTCTTAATTCCTCCACCAGCGGTATCGACCATTTTCAGATTGAACATTGCCGTTGCTAAAAATGGATTCCGATAAGATTCTTCTGGCGCATCTTCAATCACTACTTTTTCTACATTTCCGGGAATAAAAGAACCTTGATTGGTAAACACCAACTGATCGGGCATTTCGATTACATTAATTCTAGCATTTTTTGTATAATCTTGATGTGCAATGCAGTTGTTAATGGCTTCACGAATAGAGAAGGGTTCGTACTTCGCTACTTCTGTCGGAAAAATTGTCCCTTCTTGCATGTAACGGTATTTGATATTTCTAATTTTAGCAAATACTTTTTCAACAGAAAGAATAAAAGGAATTCCAAAAATCTCGTAATCAATATCGTTATTCTGATCATCTACTAATTTCCATCGGATTTTTGCATCTGCAGGGTTCAGCAGATATTCTGATTCATCTTTTCCTAAAAGAATGAGTGCTGTTCTTGTGATTTTTCCTTTACTGGTAACTTTAGCTTTATTTAAAAAAGTAATATCATCCCAAGTATCCACTTCATCCGCTTTATCAGGAAACTTATTCTTGAAGTTTTTTCTTGCCAATGCAATTGCATCTACATCCAAATCTTCTATAGTGGCTTCAGGAACTATAGCTGCACTCCAATCTTCTTTAGTGGCTTGCGCTCTAATTCGATCAATTTTTTCGATATTTAAGGGAACTAATTCCTCTCCATCTCGGGCATAATAATGACCGTCAAAAGCAACCGGAATACCTTTAGGAGCAGCAGGAATTTGAAACATCAACACTCTTCCTTCAGGTAAATTTAATTCATGAATATTAATGAAAGAAATCCGGTTGGTTGTTTTATTGGCAATTTCACCTTTTAAACTGTCAAGATCCTTTCTTGACAAACGATATTGAGAACCCACAATACTATGGTCTTTGTCTTTCACTCCAAATACTAGCCATGCATACGGTTTTCCGCAAAGATTAGCTTCGTTGCTTAAGGCTGAAAAATATTTACCCAGTTTGGTAAAATCATAGGTGTTCTTGGCTTCCTTAAATTCTACAATTTCGTTTTCAGAAGCAAGACTTCGAAGGTCGTTTAAGGTTTCTATTAATTGCTTTTCAGTCATTTTGAGTAATCATTTTGTAATTAAATCTATTTCCAAATTCATTTTTCATCTTATTGGCGATGAAAGTACAAAGCTTCAATCTGTTTTTAGGCGTTTTATTTTCTTTGAAAAAGAAGTGAATTAGCGTAATACTAATTTCTGGATTTTCTTCTAAAAAGGGATACAACTTTAGAACGTTTGTATTAGGGTGTTTCTGTCCTAATTCACATTCTAAGAAAACATATGTACTTTCTCTAATAATAGCATAATTATCAACATCTCCCCAACCTTGCAGACTAAATTCATAGTTTTCAAACTTGATGTTAAGTTGCTTTTC
This sequence comes from Bacteroidota bacterium, assembly GCA_023388015.1. Lineage (GTDB taxonomy): Bacteria > Bacteroidota > Bacteroidia > Flavobacteriales > Weeksellaceae > Moheibacter. The sequence continues at coordinate 15,031 of JAEWHB010000001.1, read as the reverse complement.
AATCACCGCTGAAACTTCACAATTTTGAATATTGGTTCGCTTCATACATCTATTGCTTTTACAAAACCTCCAATAGCTCTATTTTGATCGTAGATGGTCATCGATAAATCTGCTTTTGGCATCCATACGCGACCTAATTGAACAGCTAAAGAAACAGGCATTGCAGGAAAAATATTTAATATAGCTTCTTGACCGTGAATCTCTTTTATTTTTCTAAAAGCTTCTTTCATTTTTTCGCCAAAATCTACAATCTGCTTACGTGATTTTACGAAATCATTATCCGGATTTTCTATTTTGATGCTGTATATAGAGGTATCTTCACCTAAAACAGAAGTAATACGTTCATCTGTAATTATATCACTTAATTCAATCTTTAAAGCGATATTAGTTTTGACTTCTGATGCTAATTCTAAGTTATATACCGTATCGATATCAGCTTCAAAATTCCACGTATCTGGATTTCTCCTTTTTTGACGTACATCAACAGAATAGATATCATTTAACATCGTTCCTAATTTCATTAAAATAGGCATAGGTCCAAATGGAAACAATGAAATATGTTTTATCTCTCCACTGTTTAATAATGGAAATAAAAAACGTTCAAATTTTTGATTAAGATTTCTTAATTCCTCAATCCAAAAATTTGGATCTGAATCTTTATTTAAAGAATTAATGATCCCTAAATCAATATTTTTAGCTTCTGCTGGATAATAATCAGGAGCTAAAAATTGACTAATAATGCTGTATTGAACATTGGGCGTATGAACTCCGATATTCATATTAAGCGTTACAATATGACTTTGTTTATCTGGAGCAATTGCACAAGCATTTGCAATACGATTTTCGTGCTCCGCTTTCATTTCTACTAATAAACTTTCGGGGTTACCTACAACATCATCCCTATCAATTAAGCGATGGTGTGTATCACATAATAACATTAAGTTTGATATATCATCTGCCAATTGTACTGATCTTGTACTACAACCACGTGGTCCACCTGGACTATCGGCTACGATATGAGCTATATACGATTTATTGAAATTTCTTTTAGTTAAAATGTCTGTATGCAATATTTGATTACAACCTCTGTATTGGCATCTACCACCAGAGATAGACCAAAGCATATATTTATTTTTATCTGAAATAGATGTTACACTCATACCGTACGTACTTTACCGGTTAATAATTGCTGCATTAATCCTTTCTTTTGAAGTTTAAGTGCCTCTAATTTTTGTTGGTATTGTTTTACTTCTTGGTTGGCTGTGTTTAGGATTTCTGCAATGGCGTTTTGTTCTTCTAATGAAGGTAAATTAAACGTTGCACTCTTCAATGCCTTAAATGATAATACTAATTGAGATGTACCTGTGCTATATTTAGTTAATTTAGTTTTGAAAAAATTTAAGTAATATAAAAAGAAATTATCATTACCATTTACTACTTTGAAAACAGGATAGTATCCACTAATCAAACCATCATAACCTGCTGTATTTTTATTAAAAGTAAACAAACCGTCATCACTTCGAGATCTATAAGTAATATAATTACGAGGGATAATATTATAATCCACATTCTCTCTTGTGCTTATTCTACCACCAGAATAATAATCAGATTGGCTCATAAGACCATTTTTTGAAGATGTAAAAACCGGTAAATCTGTATTTTGCTTTGGCTTTGATGAATATTCCTCGAAAAAATATTCTAATTTGTAATTATCCCATTTATCCTCAAATCCTTTCACTCGCTTTTTACCCGTCAACAACGAAAACGCCAACGCCTTATTTCTATCTTCTAGTTTTTTGATGATGGCATCGGTTTCTTGGATGGCTTTATCCCACGTAGAAAGTATCTCCGCAATTTTTTGTTGCTCTGGGAGTGGGGGAAGTGGAATATAAATATTTAATAAACTATCTTTAGAAATACTATATACTTTAGTTCCAGTAGCTAATTTTCTAAATTGTTTAACGACTTCTCCATTTAGTCCAATGTAGCCTTTAAATAATCTTGCAAATACTTGATTTTTATCTCTAGCAAGAAATGTATGTAAGCCAGAAATCATTTTATTATTACCAAGATTTATTACTTCAATTGCTTTACCAACTCCATCATAATCTTCTGAAGCATCACTAATGATTAAATCCCCATCCTGTACTAATTCATATTTTTTTAATTTATCATTACTAATAGTTGGTAATTTAGAATTTTCAACATTTAGATGATAATTGTATTTAGTGTGAATATCTCCATAATGCATATATAGTGTTTCATCATTAGTGCCTAAATCTGCTCTTGAGTAGCTAGCAGTAGGGAATACATTAAATACTTCACCAAACTTCTTCACTTCCCAATCTGTAGGGATAGGTCCGATGGCTGTATTTTTATATTGTGTTGTTTTTGTCATTTTTGTTTGTTTTTATGATAGGTCTTCGTCTGTAATCGTAAAAACAGACTTTATTACATTTAATGCGATTTCACTTGTACCGCCTTTCATTCCCATTGCTTTAAACACATCGGGTGTAGGCAAATCCTCTTTTATCATTTTAAGGAATTCAATCATCATTTCTTTAATGGGTTGAGGCAACTCAATGCGTTCTTCTCCAGTAAATAACAAGGCTAATTTGAGGCAATCGTTTTTATGCTTTTTTAGGTGTTTGCTGTCTTCTTTGCTTCCATTGGCAATACGCCCCGTAATGTCTAAATATGCTTTTGCCTTTAAAGCAATTAAGGCTTCTGTATTGGCACGATGTACATCTGCCACGACCACGCTATGTTCTCTAATAAATTGGTAGAAGGTATCGTCTAATAAAATGGCAGATAAGCTACTTAAATCATCATCTGCCGGAATAGGCGTTAAGTGCATCTCAGGATCTAAATCAATCAAATCTGGTTTACGCGAAAACAATTCTATCTGCTGTGGAAAATCTTCGTTTTCAGGATCCATAAAACGGTAGTATTGGCGTTCGTCGCTGCTTATTTCTTTACGGTTGTAATTGCCCTCTTTTATAAATTGCCAAAATGTTTTTAAGAATTCCGGATTTAAAGCTTCTACCACCAAAATGATGTCAATATCTTTTGTGGCACGAGCTATAAGTCCTTCATTTTCTATAATCATATCGCAAGCAGTACCACCGATAATGATATAATTATCTGGAAACGCAGCAAAATATGCTTTAAATTGTTCTATGCCTTTTACCATATAAATCGATTGATTAAGTGTTCTAATTCCATTTGCACACGTTCGTCTTGATCGTCTTTATAGGTTAAGAATAAAGAGATTGGATCGACCTTGTCGTATGCTGATTGACTAATTCTGTTAATAAAATTTGGATCGTATTTCCATATTTGGAATACATACTCTCCTCCAAATTCATTGAATGTATTGGTTTGGTTATTCTTCTTGATTAAATTAAAGGTTTGATTATCTATAGCAAAAGTCATTTGATCGCTTGGGTTTATATTGGTGTACTCCGTTAAGGCAGTATCTCCTGCTTTTAATAAAGGTGAATTCCACTCGAAATTATACGCTACGAAATACTCTTTAGCAATGGGATTGATAAAAATGTTGTTTTGTAGCCCTTTTTCCCACAATGTTTTTCTATCGAATTTGAATTGGAACATTTTATAACGACCTCGTTGTACGATTTCTATTAATTCTAATTCGACTAAATTTTCGACTGCACGCGAAACGTTAATGGTATTTACCTGAAATTGGTTTGCAATTTCTTTTAATGGAATATCTTCGATTGTATATCGATTATTAGTATTCAGTAAATGGGCAATGACTAATACCTGAGCAAAAGGTTGCAAGGTTTGTGCAGTACGCCCTTTGGTTTGGTATCTGTATTCTGTAAAATCGATGAATACGTATGGTATATACAGTTGCTTAAACGGTACGATAAATGCTCGTTTTTTTTCGATTAATCGTTTACGATTATAGGCTTCCATTTCGTCCACACAAAGAATAATGGGTTGATTAATTCTTTCTTCAATATTTGCTAGTTGCGTGTCTATGGCTGCAATTGTAAACTCGTCATCCGTTTCAGCATAGGCAATGACGAATTTTTTATTTAGCATCAACAACTCGTACCATCCATAAGCATTACGCAAATAGATGGGTAATTGATTAAGGATATTCTTGCTTAAAGGGCTTACCTCACAATGAATTCCTATCGTTTCGTTGATGTAATTTTTTAGCTGAATCATAATACTAACATTGAAATTGCACGATAACAAATATAATGTTATTATGCAGAAAAAGTGTTACTAATTTAGAAATCAATTATTTTATTGTTATCCTTAATTTCTGAAGCCTTATCCCATTGATTGGTAAGTAAGCTCGTGTTCCTTATATTTTTCATCTCATTGACTGTATGTGTATGACCATAAATCCAATACAGTGGTTGGTATTTAACAATCAACTCCTCTAACGAAGATCCATAAACAGAACTGAAATTTTCTTGTTCCGGAATAGATAACATGACAGGACAATGATGTGTTACTACGATGGTTTTACTGGGATCTGCACTTTGTAATTTATGCTCCAAAAAACTCAATGCATCGTTATGAAATGCATTATAATCGAACGCATCTATATAATCATCTTGGTATTTAATGTATTTAAAATCGTTGATGTGATATTGTAAAAACCATCTTTTGTTCAGATCTAAATTAGACCATAAAGTAGAGCAAATCAATTCATAATCCTCTAGCAACACCGATTGGTTATTGATTAAAAATACATTTTCTCGAATGGGAATATTACAGGATTGATATGATTGGTAATCTGAGCCATAAAATTCATGATTTCCAGGAATCCAAAAAACTTTAGTAAACGCCTGACTGATATGATCTAGAAAAAAATTAATTTGATCGATCTGGTTTAATGGTATAATATCGCCAGCAAGAACTAAATAATCGGCACAAGGTTGAACAGGATATTTTTCAAAAAACATCCTGTTGTTATGTGATTCTAAATGAAGATCTGAAATGTATTGTATTTTCATTATTTTTTTGAATTACCGTGTTCTACACCACCACCATGCCATTCGCCAGTTACTAACCAAATTTCGTAATGATATAGCCATTCTATTGCCCAAATCATTATTGTTTGAGCTATGGATTTCGTTTTATTCCATTCTTTACCATCAGGATAATATAAACATAAGCGTTGCTTTTTAGTATCATAAACATGCGGTAAAGATTTTTTCCCATCAGCTAATGGTAAAGGAAATGGTTCTAGTACATAAACATTTGGCACTTTACCTTCTTCATAAACTACTTTCACCTTATACTCATCACCTAAGGGTGAAGACTTAAGAGTTCCGATCCATTGAAGGCTTTTATCACTTACTTTTTTAATTTCTCCAAAAGGAAAATATCGCTTAATACCTGCATATTGTTCTAAAAAACTAAGCTTTTTAATCTTTATAAACCCCATGAAAATTATGTGCTTTTACTTTAGATACATTAGATAAAGTGGCACCTACAGTACCCAAAATACCAGACTTTCTATCTGCATAATTATTTCCTGATTCCGTTAATAATCTACTACGATTACCATAATCGCTAAACGTTTTAACTACAGCTTCTTTGCCGAATGAATTTTTAAGCGATTCTGAGATGTTTTGCAATCCTGTTTTAGATTGTGCATCGCTTAAATCAGCTTTCACTTGCTCTAACCATCTGTAAAAATTTTCACGTCTCACTGAACCTTCATCATTCCAACGATCCGCGAAGTTTTCTGAAATATTAGTTGGATTAGAAATCCATTCTACTGCCTCTGAAGGTATGTATAAATCAGATTTTTTATATTTTCTACCGTGACTATCAATAAATTCAATTTCATTTTCCATACGATTAACCACTCCCCACAATGCGTCAATTAATTCTTCTTCACCACGATATGCACGAGCTGCTAAAGTTGTAATGATACAAGAAATTGGTTTTTGCTTTTTTACTTCTGGATCAGGTTCATTCTTAAAATAAATATCACGATGTCTTTTTAAAAGTTGTACAACCCTTTGAAGTGGTAAACGAGCTTCTTGGTATTCAGGAGCTGGCTTTACGGCTTCATTTAATGAATAGGTTCTCTTATTTATACCATTAATTGTTTTTGCTATATTCATAAACCATATTGCATAACCATAGGGATTGCTTTGTTTCCAAAATTCTGGTCTAGTTTCATAAATATAATTACCCTCCTCTTTATCTGTAATACTCAATCTAAGCTTGTCAAATTCTTCATAAGTCTCAGCTGACATTGCTTTTTCTAAAATGATTGCATATCCATTTGATATCAATGCAGGTAAAATATCCATATGATATTTTTGATTGGAAGATTCAGCATTTTCTCGATATTTCAAAGTCCAACATCTTCTCCCTTCATCATCGAGCATAGATTCATAAATTGTGTTTTCTCTCAGTCTGTTACCAACAGCTTGTTTAAGATGGTATTGTGCCCAATTTTCTTCTTTTCTTTTAAATTCACAAACTACATCCAAGTCAATATCTCCATCAGGATCAATAGACTGAATTGTAGTCCCAATAATAAAAGATCCCTGAGGTTTGATATAAGGTTGGTATTTATACAATGGAGAATTCTCATTTGACAAATACTTACCTACTGCTTTGTAGCTTTGTACAGCAGCATCATGCTGAGTTTTTGTTATACTAAGGTTCTCACTTAATAATTCCAATATTTCATTGAATTGCGTGTTTCTCGTAGAGTTTATCATAGTTTTATATAATTTAAATTAAGTTAAGTTCTTTCAAGAAATTTTCCATTTTCAGTTCTGTAGCTGCGAGTTGTTTTTTTATCTCTAAAATTTCGGTATGGACTGCTTTAATATCTACTTCGGCTTCTTCCTCAAAAGTGTCGATATAGCGAGGGATATTTAGATTGTATTCGTTGTCTTGTATGTCTTTAATCGTTGCACGAAAAGAGAATTTATCCGTTAGAACTTCTCCGTTTTGGGTTTGCAATGCCGGTAATATTTTGAATTTTTTAAATTCGGCTACAATTTTTTCGATGTTCTTTTCGGTAAGTTTGTTTTGGTTTTTACCCGATTCAAATTCATTACTTGCATCTACAAACAAAATATCTTTGTTCGTTTTTGCTTTGTTAAAAATCAGAATCGCCGCCGGAATTCCCGTTCCGTAAAACAAATTGGCAGGCAAACCGATTACGGCTTCCAAAAGGTTTTCGTCAATCAATTGTTGACGGATTTTACCCTCGCTGCTTCCACGGAACAAAACCCCATGCGGAACAATTACACCAACCTTTCCTTTGTCTTCATACGTGGTTTCAATCATGTGCGTTATGAAAGCATAATCGCCTTTTGATTTTGGGGGAATCCCGCGATGAAAACGATTAAACTCGTCCGAAGCCGCTTGTTCTGCTCCCCACTTGTCCAAAGAAAAAGGGGGATTGGCAACCACTACATCAAATTTCATGAGGGCATCTTTTTCCTTCAACTGCGGATTATTTAGGGTGTCTCCCCATTCTATATCGGCATTATCTTCCTCGTGCAGAAACATATTCATCCGAGCCAACGCCCACGTAGAACCGTTGTTTTCCTGTCCGTACAAAGCGTAATTTTTACCATCCACTTCTTTTGCCACTTTTATCAACAGTGAACCTGAACCGCAAGCCGGATCGCAAATACGATCGCCTGATTGGGGATCAATTAATTTGGCTAATAAAGTACTTACTTCTGAAGGTGTAAAAAATTCACCCGCTTTTTTACCCGCTTCTCCTGCAAACATAGAAATAAGATATTCATAACTGTCTCCAATTACATCATTGTTCTCCAAATGAGAAGGTTGTAAATCCAAAACTGAAAGATCGGTTAAGAGGTTTTTCAGGATTATATTCCTTTGTTTTGTCGGGCCAAAAGCCGTTTCCGAATTGAAGGATATACTACGGAAAACCATAGCTAACTTGGATCGGTTTTCGTCTTCCAACTTAGTTAAAGCAATGTCGATGAGTTCTCCTAAATTACTTTCATTCCTATTTTCGTATAAATAATCGAAACTACTTTCTTCAGGTAAATAAAAACGTTCCCGTTTCATCTGACGTTTCACCATATCCGGATTATTGGGATATTTTTCTTCGTACTGTTTTGCTTTTTCTTTCCAAACATCGGAAAGGTATTTCACAAAAAGTAAGGTTAAAATATAATCCTTATAAGATCCACTTCCCATCACAGGACGAAGAGAATCGCAGGCATTCCATACAATACGATTGATTTCGGTTTGCGTAATTTTATTTGACATTTTTAATTATTTACTTGAGTTAACTGATGAATTGCTTGGTTGAATATTATTTGATTTTTTGTTTTGATTTCGGATAACATTCTTTGCTGTTCGATATGGTTGTTATAAAAATCTGCAATTTTCTTCTGTTCTTCCAAAGAGGGCAGCGGAATTTGAAAGTCCAACAATTCCTTTTTGCGAATCGAAGGAATGGAGCTTCCTGCACTTGCACCATAGAAATATGCAAGGCTTTTCGGTTGATTTAAAATACAAACCAAATAATCGGAAAGAACTTTTGTCTGATCCACTTTCATGATGTAGAAAACAGAGGAAGCAACTGCTTTTCCTATTTTGGATTCATATTTATAGGCAAAGAATTTCATTCCTTTACTTACAAAAATAACATCGCCCTCACTGAGGAGAGAGGATGGTTTAATAGCATCGGCATCAACATAACTTTCCACATTGTTCAGGAAAGTCCCGTCTTCTGAAAAATTCTTCACTTGAAGATATTGTGTGTCCCCTTCGTCCTTAGACTGAAGGTGTTGCCCAAAAGATAATTGACATATATTTCCAAGATTAACTTTTTGAATATAATTCATTGTAGATATTTTCAAATCATAGTGCAAATATTAGAAATTATTTCTTAATTTACAAATATTATTTTTTGTATAACTTTTCAAATTTAAATAAATTCCTAAATAGATATTGACTGTCAATGTTTTATATAATTATTAGATTTTGATTCATACAAATAATTTCGTATGTTTGCTTTCTAAAAATAAATTAACGCAAGCGTAAGCTATCGTTTTGGTTTCAGAAAACTAGGAATCTTCTAAACATCCAAATTCGATAGACTTACGCCCATGCCATAATCGGCGTGGGCTAAGTCTTTCTCGGATGTTGGGTATCCTAGTACCTCTGAAACGGATTGATTTTAGTTCCACGCTTTTTACATTATGGCTATGGAAGATATTCTAAAAATCAGTTATCACCGGAAAAGAAAGGTTATTTCAACCATTCTGAATCTTTACTTATTTAATCAGGTGGAAAGTCCTGAATTCAAGGACAGAAAAGCAATCATCACTTCCAAATATGCTCTTGGCTTTCAGAATGGAAGCTACAATGATGCTGAAAATGAATTAATCTTTGAATTCTTTCAATTGATTTCGAATAAATTAACCAAGAAACAAAAGCATGCGCTCTATTTTATGCTTTGTTCCAATGTTACTTTTGTTTTTATGAGCGGCGTAGAAGTTGGTGATGAAGAGAGAACGGATCATTTAATCAGACTTCATTCAAAAATCTTTTATTCATTCGTGGACAACAAAAGTTTGCATCCTCACATGAATAATTTCCTTCACTTTGTAGCTGACTTTAATTCTATGTTTAAAATCGGCTCTGATAAAACCATTTCAAAAAATGAATACAATTCCATCATTCGAAACAAGATAAAGGAGATTCAAAGATTTGAACTTGAAAATCAACTGTATTTAGATTAAAAATCCAATAACCCTATAATCAATTAAAAATCCAAATTATGAGAACAATTATTTTATTGACAACTTTCGTTATCCTTTTCTCTTGCTCAAACTCTTCAAATTCCATCAAAGAAAATGACATAATTTACGGAGTAGAATCCATTGATGGAATTAGTTTCAAAGCGCAAAACAAAGACAAAACCGAAACTGTAAATATCCGTATTTTTGGAATTGAATCTCCGGAAGAAAAGTTTCAAGCCGAAGCAAAAGTATTTTTGGATTCTTTGATTTCGAATAAGGAAATCGTAATTAAGAAAATCTATTCAGAAGACAAATTAACCAATTCAATATCCGCTGATGTTTGGTTTACAAAAGAAGGTGAAGAAACGTATTCTGACAGGCTAAATTTGAACCCTGCCATGAAATTATTGATTTATGGATTGGCTGTATTTGATGAAAGTTCCAAACACGAGCTTAGTTCAGACTTTGTTAATGCACAAGTTTTGGGTATGCGCAAAATAAGAAATGACGAAAATAAGAAAGCTCTTAAAGAAGCTATTGATAAAGGATTTGGTAAAAGCAGGTGATTTATAACTCCGGAACGATTTTAATAATTTATAGACCAATAAAACTTAAAATATGAATTACATTCCTATCAAAAAACAGAAAAACCCAATGGCAAAATTGCTTTGGAAATTGGTGTTGGGAATCCGATATGAGAATCCGGATTACATAGAAAACAGAGAATCAACCTATGTGAAGGTTTCTCCTGAATTTGAAACATTGGTTTGGCAAAATGGAGATGAATTTATCGAAAGCTCTTTTTATGTAGAAAAACTTGTCAAAGACACTGTTTCCCAAAATAGTTTTGAAGATAATCTAGTATTCACATTGAACTATTTCAATTCGGCAGATGATCGTCATGAAATAATAACTGAGTTTGAAAACGAAGTTGAAAATGAATTCGGGTTTATTGAAGATTATGATGTAAAATATGATAGAGCTATCGAATTGTTTTTCAAAGAATTAATTCAAAACACTAAAAGAGGAAAACTTCCTGAAGAAGTTGAAAAATGGTTGCAAAATCAATGCTTGGCTTTTACGACTGAGTTTTCAGAAGCGGATTGTCTGACTTTGGAGGAAATTCAGGAAGTTATTGATTCATATTGTCGTTGACCTAAAGAAGATTAATTTATTGAAATCTTTTGTCTTCAGGATATAAATGAGGAGAAAAATCGCTTTGCCAAATTTCTTTCGTGTCAATATTCATAATTGATAATCTACCATTCCAACCTGCCTCGGAATCCATATTGGTTAAATTTAAATAGGTTTCTGGAAAATGGCTATTCAGCTGCGTGTGACCTATGTAAATTTCTTTAAATAATTTTTGGGGCTGATAGGAAAAAAATACTTTGTTTTTGTTTTGATTGTACTGTTGAAAATCTCTAAAATATTTAAACAAACTTCGATTCCAATGACATTCCATTGCTCCGATTCCGCCATTTTCTGAAACTTTTTTGGTTGCTCCCAACTCAAAATCCTCTACTGTAAAATCCCAACCACCGTGTATAAATAAACGATTTTCATCATCGACATACCAATCCAACATTTGATTGAAAAAATCTATATGTCGTTGGTCTTTTTCAAGTCCCGTTCTTTTATAGGATTCGACAGAAGCTATGCCACCCTGATTAAGCCATATTTCCCTTTCAGTTCCATTATTTAACCAATCTTTCAGCCAAATGTCATGGTTTCCTCGGATTACAATCAGATGTTTGATTTTCAATAATTCTTCTACACATTCGGCTACTTCAGTATATCCGTCTGCTACATCGCCCAAAAATATGAGTTGGTCATTTTCATAATCAAATCCGGAAAGTTCCAAAACTTGCTTTAATGCTCGGAATGAACCGTGTACATCTCCTAATACAAATTTTCTCATCTAAGTAAATTTATTTAATTCTTCGTTTAGAAACGGTTTTAGTTGAAGTTTCTTCTAATAAATCTGATTCCAATTTTTGTTTTGACTTTTCATTTTCAATTTCAAAATTCTTTGATGATTTGAGTTTTATTAATTCCGCTATCTCATATGGTTTGGATTTTTTCATTTGATTTTTAAATTGAAAAGTATCTTCAAATTTTCGCTTGTAATCAAAAATTAAATCAAATGATTTCTCAGCTGAATCGTAAAATTCGGTACGAGCAAAACCTCCTTTTACAGCACCTTTTTGTGTGATTTTATGATTGGTCATAGGCGAAATTTTCACTTTTCCGTTGGTTGTCTTTCTTGAAACGATAATATGAGCGTGAAGATTAAGTTCTCGGTCATTTTTCTCTCTGTCATGATGAATTTTACCAAAATACATAATGTCTTCAGCTTTCAGATTTTTATTGAAATTCTCAGCATAATCTTTCATTACTCCATCACGGATGTATTGTCGGACTTTTTCTGATCTTTCATTTTCGGTATCTCCTAATTTGAGCATTTCTTCATCGGAAAAGCTTACGGTTATGACAAAAAATTTAGCATCTTTTCGACAAAGTTTTTGGCGGTTATTATCAATTTGACGGATGATTTCATTGGCAGAAACTGAATCATCAAAATGCGAAAAGAAAGGTTCTGGTTTATCTCCACTTATTATTCGTTTAAAATCCTCGTGTTCTAAATAGGAAATCAAATCGCTACAACTTCCGGTATTCGCATACCTTCTTTCTCCACCACCTTGAATTTTTATGTGCATCCTAAATGTTTAAAGTGAAAATCCTTTTTTCGTTTTAATTTGCTCTAATTCATTTAAAATTTTTGAATGAAACATTTCAATTTCCGATTTTAATTCTTCAAATCGCTTATTGTCTGACTCATCATAATTTGAAAGTTTTATCAAAATAGCTTTTATGTAATTTTCCATAGGAATTTCTTTGAAATATAAATTCAAATCATCTTTTGTACTTAGTGAATTTATATTTTCATTCAACCGAGTTTCGGTAGATACAATTGCTTCCATTACCGGTCGTAAATAATCTTTTTCCTGGGTTTTTATGAATGCAAAAAGTTGATCAACTCGTTTTGAAATTTTCTCAAATTCCACCTTAGGTTCGGAATTAATTTTTGGATTGATACCGTTCTTTTCGAAATACTGAATTGCGATAGGAATAAAATCTTTTTTGGTCAATTTATTTCGTTTGCAAAAGGCAGAAAGTCTTTTATTTTCCTCAGTTGCTATGGCGATTGTTGTGTTTACATTTTTCTTAGAATTTTCCATAACTATATTGGACTATATATTTTATTGGCCATTAATTAACTTATAATCAATTATTTATATCGGTTTTTTAGTTTGAAATATATTTTGAATATAATTTTTAGCTATTTTCATTTCAATTATTTTATTGATTATAAGATATTTGCCTCGCAGAGCAAGACTAAACGACGGCTTCTACCTCGTTTCGTCTTGCTATTTCTTATTCGAAATACAAACTTTAAATTTTTATAATTTTTATTTTGCGGTGAAAACAATTATCAGATAGACAATTCACCGCAATATCTTTTGAAGGTAAACGATAGATTTGCAATACTGAAATGATAAGTTCGACTTATCAAAAAGCCCTCAATGGATTTTTCCAAAGAGGGCTTTGTATTTATAATTATCTGAATTCAAAATGTAAACAAATTTGCTTACATTTGCATTATGATTTCACTATCAAAAAAGTACAAAGGTTTGCATCCGGGAATTGTTTTAAATCGTGAATTAAAAAAACGAAATTTAAAACAAAGACCATTCGCTTTGTCTTTGGGAGAACATCCTCAATCTTTTAATTCAATTTTAAACGGAAAAAGAAATTTACCCATTTCTTTAGCTCTGAAGATTGAGCAGGAACTTGATTTAAAAGAGGGTGATTTAGCATTGTTACAAACTTATTATGAAATCGAAAAAATAAAACTTCAAAACAGTGAAACCCCAAATTTGAACATTTTAAGAAAATCCTTGTTTTGGGATACGAATATTGATTCCATCGACTGGCAAAAAAACTCAAATGCAGTTATTAGAAGAGTTTTTGAAAGAGGGAATGGCGAAGAAAAATTAGAAATCCAACGATTCTACGGACAATCTAAAATCAATAAAGCTTTGGTTTCCAATTCCACAAAACCAATTCAACTAAATTCAAACTAATGCTACACTTCAATACTGTAAACAAAATCCTAAAAGACACGTTAGAAGTTTTGATGGAGTCAAAAGAGTTGGATTCCTTTCGTTTAGTAGGCGGAACTGCTTTAAGTCTGCAATTAGGACATCGAATTTCTGTTGATATTGATTTGTTTTCGGATGCTGAATATGGGAGTTTGGATTTTGTTAGGATTGAAAAGTTTCTGCAGTCTAAATTTCAATATGTCGACTTCTTTATTAATTTACCAACTGCATTGGGCAAATCATATCTAGTTGGCGAAAATAAAGACAAATCAGTCAAATTGGACTTGTTCTACACCGACAAGTACATCTACCCGCAAATCGAAGAAAAATGCATAAGATTGGCAAGTATGGAAGAAATAGCAGCCATGAAAATTGACGTGGTTCAAAGAGGTGGACGTAAAAAAGATTTTTGGGATTTGCATGAATTACTTGAACACTTCTCAATCTCTCAATTAATCGAATTTCATCAAAGACGTTATCCATACAGCCATGATAAAGATTTAATTGTTCAAAACTTAATAAATTTTGAATTTGCGGATGAAGATTTTAGTCCGGTTTGTTTACGAGGTAAATATTGGGAATTTATAAAGGACGATTTCATAGAGGAATCACAAAGAATTAAAAACACCAAATCTTAAACAGATTTAAACATCTTAAAAAGTATTTGACATTTTTGTCAAAAAATCATTTCAGAACCATTCATCAAAAAATTTTTAACCTTTTCTTGTTTAGTTTATTGTAGGTTAACCTAATTGTAGTGGCTCTAAAACACCCTATTAATCGGACTTAAGAAGAGAATTTCAGACAACTTTATGACGTTTTTTGGCAATTTTCAGACAACTTTATGACGTTTTTCAGACAACTTTATGACAAACTCGGGTTGGTCGGACAACTTTATGACACTTTATTAACAATAAAAATCGCCCCTAATATCGTCCCTGAAAAAAATAAAAAACCCTCAAAATCAAAAGATTAAGAGGGGTTTCTGTACCCGAGGCCGGAATCGAACCGGCACGTCATTGCTGACACAGGATTTTGAATCCAGCGCGTCTACCAGTTCCGCCACTCGGGCTGGTAATCGGACGGCAAATATAGAATGTTTTTATATTTATT